>NZ_PDJV01000012.1 GCF_004116465.1 Arcobacter sp. F2176 | reverse complement strand
TAAATATTAAATCATATAAAATAAGAATTAACCGATTTAATAAAAGTGGCAGAGAGCAAGGGCTTCGACCCCTCGGAGCCGTTAACCCCGCCGGTTTTCAAACCCGGTCCATTCGCCAAACTCTGGCAACTCTCTAACATTAATATAATAGTGGTGAGAATGGTCGGAATCGAACCGACACTCCGAAACCGGAATGGGATTTTAAGTCCCACGCGTCTACCTATTCCGCCACACTCGCACTATTTGGTAGATTAAAAGAAGTGTTATTTCTTAAAATGGAGTGGAATTATATTTAAAAAATTATTCTTTGTCAATAGTTTTTAATTTTATTTTCCAAAATTTTTGATATAATCATCCAATATACAAATATTAAGGATTTTTATGAGAAGTGATGAAGTAAAAAAAGGTTATGACAGAGCACCTCATCGATCATTATTTAGAGCTACAGGACTAAAGGATGATGATTTTGGTAAGCCATTTATTGGAGTTGCAAACTCTTTCATTGAAATTATTCCAGGGCATTTTTTTCTAAATAAAGTTGCAGAAATAATAAAAGAAGAGATAAGAGCAAATGGTTGTGTTCCATTTGAGTTTAATACTATTGGTGTAGATGATGGAATTGCTATGGGGCATGATGGTATGTTGTTTTCACTACCTTCAAGAGAATTAATAGCAAACTCTATTGAAACAGTTATGAATGCACACAAATTAGATGCAATGATTGCAATACCGAATTGTGATAAAATCGTACCAGGTATGATTATGGGAGCTATTAGAGTTGATGTTCCTACTGTTTTTGTAAGTGGTGGTCCAATGGCTAAAGGTCATACAAAAGATGGTGTTCCTATTGACTTAGCAACTGCTTTTGAAGCTGTTGGTAAATTTGAAAAAGGTGATATAACAGAAGAAGAACTTACCGATATTGAGTGTAATGCCTGTCCAAGTGGTGGATCATGTTCTGGTATGTTTACAGCAAATTCTATGAATACACTTATGGAAGCTATGGGAATCGCACTTCCGGGTAATGGAACAATCTTAGCTTTAACTCCTGAGAGAGAAGAGCTTTACAGAAAAGCAGCAAGAAGAGTATGTGAAATTGCCAAAGATAATGAATCAAGAGAAAAATTCAAATTATCAAATATCTTAAATGAAAATGCAGTTAGAAATGCCTTTGCTGTTGATATGGCTATGGGTGGAAGTTCAAATACTGTTTTACATATGTTAGCTATCGCAAAAGAAGCTGGTGTTAATTTTGAACTTAGTGATATAAATGCTATTTCAAAAAGAGTTTCTCACATAGCTAAAATCTCTCCATCATTATCTACTGTTCACATGGAAGATATAAACAAAGCTGGTGGAGTTAATGCTGTTATGAAAGAGATGACAAAAAGAGGTGATGATATTTTATTAGATAACTTAACTGTTTCTGGTGAAACTTTATATGAAAAAATATCTGATGCTTATATAAAAGATACAAATATTATCCATACTATCGATAATCCATACTCTAAAGTTGGTGGATTAGCTATTTTATATGGTAACTTAGCCCAACAAGGTGCTGTTATAAAAACTGCTGGTATTACAGGGGCAAGAGCACTTACAGGAAAAGCTGTTTGTTTTGATGGTCAACCAGAAGCCATAGCTGGTATTTTAGGTGGAAAAGTAAAAGCTGGTGATGTTGTAGTTATCAGATACGAAGGTCCTAAAGGTGGTCCAGGTATGCAAGAGATGCTTGCCCCTACAAGTCTAATCATGGGAATGGGGCTTGGAGATAAAGTTGCCCTTATTACTGATGGAAGATTTAGTGGAGCTACAAGAGGTGCAAGTATTGGACATGTATCTCCAGAAGCTGCTGAAGGTGGAATGATTGGATTACTAAAAGATGGAGATGAAATTCATATTGATGTTGACAAATACATTTTAGAAGTACATTTAAGTGATGAAGAAATCGCTAAAAGAAAAGCAGAATTTACACCGCTTAAAAAACCACTAAAATCAAAATGGTTAGGTCAATACAGAGCACTTGTAACAAATGCAAGTAGTGGTGCAGTTTTAAAAACTGACCTTTAATAAATCTTGGGGTAAACCCATGATTTATTAACAAATATTAATCAATCTATTAATTTTTCATTTACGCAAAGCAAATAAAATTTCATTATAAATAAATTTGAAAAGGATTCACATGAAAATAAAAAATGTTTTAATTTTTAATCAAAAATTATTAATCATTTCATCCTTACTTGCTGTAAATATGTTTGCAAAGAGTATTGATTTTGATATGGCAGCCAAAAATCCACAAAGAGTATCTCCTAGTAATATGAGTCAAATTTTATCATTTAATGATTCCATTAAAAACTCTATGCTTTCAGTGGTAAATATTTCTACAAAAACACACATGACTAGTCAAGATGGAAATGTTCCAATGGAGATGTTTAATGATCCTTTGTTTAGAAGGTTTTTTGGGGATCAATTTGGAAACCAATTTAAGCAAAACAAAATCCAAAGAGCCCTTGGTTCTGGTGTAATTGTTTCAAAAGATGGTTATATAATTACAAATAATCATGTTGTAGAAAATGCAGATGAAATAACAGTAACCTTATCAGGTGATACTACAGAATATACTGCAAAAGTAATAGGTAAAGATGCTGATTCCGATTTAGCAGTTATTAAAATCAATGCAACAAATCTTTCTCCAATAAAAGTAGCCAATGCAGATGATTTAAAAGTTGGAGATGTTATTTTTGCTATTGGAAATCCTTTTGGTATAGGAGAAACAGTAACTCAAGGAATTATCTCAGCACTAAATAAAAATAGAGTTGGAATAAATAGATATGAGAACTTCATTCAAACTGATGCATCTATAAATCCTGGAAATTCTGGTGGTGCTTTAGTTGATAGTAGAGGTGCGCTTATAGGAATCAATAGTGCTATTATCACAAGAAGTGGTGGCAATAATGGTATTGGTTTTGCCATTCCTATTAACATGGTAAAAGAAGTAGCTACAAAACTTGTAGAAGAAGGAAAAGTAACAAGGGGTTATTTAGGAGTTGTTATTAATGACTTAACAAAAGAGTCAGCAAAAGTATATAATCACAAAAGTGGAGCACTTATCTTAGAAGTTGGCAGAGATACACCAGCTGCTAAATATGGTCTAAAAAGAGGTGATTTAATTTATGCAATAAATAATAAACCTATCAAAGATAGAGCTGCATTACAAAATACTATTGCTTCTTTTAAACCAAATGCTAAAATTATACTTCAACTTGAAAGAGATAAAAAAGATGTAGTTATAAATGCCCAATTAGGTAATAGAGATGGCTTAATTATTAGTGAATCAGTCAATGGAACTATTTTAGGTGGCTTACAACTAAGTGATTTAGATACAAATATCATAGATAGATTTAGACTTCCTAGAAATATAACAGGTGTTTTAGTTACAAATGTGAAACCAAAATCTGATGCAGAAAAAGTTGGTTTTCAAGCTGGTGATGTTATTATACAAATTGAAGATATTACAATTAATAGATTTTCAGATGTACAAGAAGCATTAAGAAAATACAATAACAAATATAAAAGAGTTTATGTAAATAGACAAGGACAAACTATTTTATTAGTTATTAAATAAAGGACCTACCATAATTAAAGTACTAATGATAGAAGATGATTTAGAATTAGCTGAAATCATCACAAACTATTTGAAATCTTTTGACATCGAAGTTACAAATACAGATAGCCCATATACTGGGCTATCTATGATTAAGACTGATTCTAGTTACAAACTTCTTATACTAGATTTGACTCTTCCAGAAATTGATGGATTAGAACTTATCCCAAAAATTAGAACAACATCAAATATACCAATTATTATATCAAGTGCTAGGGATGATATTTTAGATAAAGTTATGGGTTTAGAAAGAGGTGCAGATGATTATTTGCCAAAGCCTTATAATCCAAGAGAATTACAAGCTAGAATAAAAGCTATTTTAAAAAGATTAGATATAGAACCAGTTAAAGAAACTCAAAGCTCTATTTTCGAACTAAACTTAGAAAATATGAAAATATTTTTCAAAAATACACTTTTGGATTTGACTATGGCAGAATTTGATATATTAAAACTTCTTATTCAAAGAAAAGGTGGAGTAGTAGCAAGGGAAGATTTTATCTATGATAGCTTGCATATTGAAGATGATAGTAGTTTGAAAAATATTGATGTTATGATATCAAGAATAAGAAATAAAATTGCCTTAGTAGATAATTCAGCCACTTATATTAAATCTGTAAGAGGAATAGGATACCAATTATCTATATGAAAAATATATCTATAACTGCATTTATAAATACTATCTTTGTATTAGCACTTGCTGCTATTACAACAACATTTTTATTTTTTGTAAAATTAGATAAAGAAAAATCTAACCAAGAGAGACAACAAAGATACAGCATAATTGCAAATAGTGTATTAAATAGCTTTGAACTTCTGCCAAAAGAAGATCAACTTAGGAAGCTTTATTTACAATTTGAAGTAAAACCTATAGAAGATAGAACAAAAAGACTAGATATTATAAATCATGCAAGAGAGCTTATGTTTCAGGAGTCTTCTTTAGGAAGAGTAAGAATATATGAATACTACAATAAGTATTATATCTATGTTCAAAAAATGAGTTACAATGTTCTTCTATTAGATTTAAAGTCAAAGCCATATAATAGAAGTATTGCCTTAGTTATATACATATTTGCTGTTGTCATTTTTTTATCTCTTTATTTTGCCATACGAAAAAAATTCATTCCTCTTAGAACACTAGACAAACAAATACAAAAATTCTCAAGTGGTGACAAAAACATAAAACTTGACTTCCCAAATAACGATGAAATAGGCAAAATTGCAAAAAGTTTTAACGATGCAATAAGAAATATAAATAACCTAACAGACTCTAAAAATCTTTTTATGCGAAATATGATGCATGAACTTAAAACTCCTATTACAAAAGCTATGTTTATAGTGGAATCACTTGAAGATGATAAAAATAAAGAAGTTTTAGGAAGAGCATTTGAAAGAATGAATAATATTATAAAAGAGTTAGCAACAGTTGAAAAACTCTCTTCAAATATGTCAGTTATTTATAGAGAAAATACAACATTTTTTGAAATATATAAAAAGGCTATGAATATACTTCTTATTGATGCAAGTACAATAAGTACCAAAATGAGTAATTTTCACTTAAAAGTTGATATTGCTCTATTTTCAATTATAATAAAAAATCTAATAGACAATGCTATTAAATTTTCTCCAAATCACCATGCAACATTGATAGCCACACAAAAATACATAGAAGTTATCTCTAGTGGTGAAAAATTAAAATATGATTTAAATTATTATACAGAACCATTTTCCCAAGAAGAAAAGAGAAAAGATGGTTTTGGATTAGGTTTATACATAGTAAAAACTACCATAGAACTGCATGGTTTTAAGTTTAAATATGCTTATGAGAATGGTAAAAATCATTTTATTATTGATATGAGTAAATAAAATTATTTACTCATTTATCATTTTATCTTCGACTCTAAACATTGTAAGATAAGGTAACCTTCCTGGTAACTTTATTTTGTTTGTATTTCCACTATGAACTGAATCCAATTCTTTACCAGTTTCAGTTGTTATCTTTTTAAAGTTAATGTAATATAGTCCATCTTTTAAATATATTTTTCCTATCTCGTTATCAACTTCTTCAATTTTTGTATTTAATGGAGTAAAAATCTCTATATCTTCGTTTGGATAAGTTTTATATTTACAATAAAAATGTTCCTCATCTTCAGTTACAAGTCCACTTACTTCATAGGTTCCTTTACTTAAAGCATACTCATGATTTTGTGAATCAGCTCTTTCAAATGGTCTGTGAATCAAATAAGCATCAGTAAAACCTCTATTTTTTGTAGTTGCTAATTCTCTTTGGTATTTCTCTGCTTCAAAATGATTTGAATAAAAATCATCAATAGCCATTCTATACGTATATGCTGTAACTGCTGCATAATATGGTGACTTAGTTCTTCCTTCTATTTTTATAGAATCAACTGCTCCACTTTTTAGTATCTCATCTACATGACTAGCTAAGTTCATATCTTTTGCATTGAAAATATAAGTTCCAACTCCTGGTTCTTCTTCAAGTCTAAACATTGTCCCATGATCTTCATTTGCAGCATATAAAGTATACTCAAATCTACAGTCATTTGCACAACTTCCTCTATTAGGCACTCTTCCCATTTGAACAGCACTTACTAAACATCTTCCACTATAGGCAAAACACATAGAACCATGAACAAAAATTTCTATTTCCATATCAGGTAGGTGTTTTTTTATCTCAGTAACATCTTTTAAGCTTATTTCCCTAGCTGCTATTATTCTTCTTACACCCATGTCATAATATACTTGAGCATCTAGATAATTCATAACATTTGCTTGTGTTGAAAGATGAATTGGGATATGAGGTGCAATCTCACGGCAAAGTCTTACAACTCCTGGAGCTGCTACTATGAAGGCATCAGGTTCTACTTCTGCCATTTGAATTATATGTTTTTTCAAAAGTTCAATTTGAGAGTTAAAAGGGAATCCATTTATCGTTGCATAAACTTTTTTGCCCATTGAATGAGCATAATCAATTCCCTCTTTAAAACTTTCAAAAGTAAATTCTTTTCCTGATCTAATTCTTAAACTAAAGTGGCTAACCCCTCCATAAACAGCATCTGCTCCATAAGCAATTGCTATTTTTAACTTTTCTAAATTTCCAGCGGGACTTAATAACTCCACTTTATTATTCATCAATTTTTCCTTGTAATAAACACTATTTATATATTTTTGCGATTATAACTAAAATAAAATATTAAAAAGATGAGAAAAAAATATTAAAGTTTTCCCTTCATTTGAGGTAATTATTTTTTACTTAGAATCCACTAAATTTTTTGCAAACTCATATGCTTCTTTTGTAATATTTTCTCCACTTATCATTCTAGAGATTTCTTCTATTTTACCTTTGCCATCAAGTATTTTTACACTTGAAACACCATTTTGTTTATCTACGAAAAAGTGTTGATTAGCAGCTGCTGTTAATTGTGGTTGGTGAGATATTGCAAATATTTGGTATGATTTTGACAACTCTTTTAAAACCGTTGCAATAGCATCACTTTCTTTTCCACTTAGGTTTGCATCAATCTCATCTAAAAATAAAATCCCATTGTTTAAAATCTCAAATTTACTAATAGAAGTTAAAAGTGCAAGTCTTAGTCTATTGAACTCTCCTGAACTAATTGTTTCTAAATTAACACCATTTAAATCCAAAACAACTTCATCTTTTCCTAAAGCATCAATTGCTTTATCTTTTAAGTATATTTTTGCATTTGAAAGATATAAATATTTCAAATAATGATTAACTTTTTCTTCTAAAACTTTAGCACTACTTTTTCTATAAACACTTAAAGTAGAAGCTAATTCTTCCACTTTTATAGTCAATACTTTTACTTTTTTTTCTAGAATTGTTTTTTCAAAAGAGATATTATCATAAGAGTCCAATTCTGCTTGTTTTTGTTCTTTATATTCTATTGCTTCTTTTATAGAGCCAAATCTTTTTTGCAAAGAAGAAAGTTTTTCAATTCTATCTAAAACAGATTCTATATCTAACTCTTCTAACTCAGATAAAGAATCACTAAAATTCTCAAATATATTTTCTAATTCATTAATTGCTTCATCAAAAAATGAGCTATCTTTATCCATAGTATCTAAGGCTTTTGAAACGCTTGTTCTGAATTCAAAGATACCTTTTGCCATCAAAATAGCTTCTTCAATTTTGTCTTTTTTAGCTAGTCTTTTTTTTATCTCGTTTAGTTCTTCATATTCATCAACTTTGGGATTTATTGATTCAATCTTTTCTATTTCATATTTTGCAAACTCTTTTAACTCTTCTAGCTTTGACTCATCATCATTTATCTTTTTTAGTTGTGAAGATATAGTTGAAAGTTCAGAAAAACTCTCTTTATACTCTTTTAATACAGATTCAAAGTTAGTATCATTGGAAGCACTTAATCTGTCCAAAAATCTAACTAATCTAATACTATCGAAGTCACTATTATCTTTTAAATGAAGATGTTTTACTAAATTATTTGCAAATAGTGTAAGAGATTTTTTTGATATACTTTGAGAGTTTAAAAAATATCTTACTTTGTCTTTTTTTAACTCTTTTATTATTATCTCATCATCTTCTTCTATTCCAAACTCTTCATAAGAAATCCCAGAATCACCAATAGTTGTTTCACTTAAATCTGCTTTTGCCTCTTTTATTCCAAATAAAGCCAAAAAGGCATCCATCAAAATCGACTTTCCAGCACCAGAAGGTCCTGTAAAAACTATCAAACCCTTTTCAAACTCCAAATCAACTTTTTGAAATGAAAGGTAATTTTCTAAATAAAATCTACTAATCATATCTGTTTAATTTCCCCATCTTAATTTTTCATTTAATACTTCAAAATAGTTTCGCTCACATCTGTGAATCAATCTTGCTTTATTAGCTGAAATTTCTATTTTGATACTTTCACCTTCATTTACTTCATAAATATCTTGTCCATCTATTATTACTAAGGCGCCTTGCTTATCTGTAATTGTAAATTCAATTTTAAAATCAGCTGGTAATACCAATGGTCTTTGAGTCAAGCTATGAGGAGCAACAGGAGTTACAATAAAAGCTTCTGTTAATGGATAAACAATAGGTCCTCCAACAGATAAATTATAAGCAGTAGAACCAGTAGGAGTAGATATAATTACACCATCTCCATAATATGAATTGAAAGGCTTACCATCAATTTTTGCAGATAAGCTTATCATTGAAGATACTGATTTTCTTGTAATTACTATATCATTAAAAGCAACAAAACTCTGTTCATTTGCACATCCTTTAATCATCATACGATGATCAATTCTATACTTATGTTCAAACATCAAAGATAAAAAACTTTCTACTTCACTAAATCTAATATCAGTCAAAAAACCTAGAGTTCCTAAATGAACTCCTAAAACTGGAATATCAAATTTAAAACTTCTTCTAACTACAGATATAAGAGTTCCATCACCACCAATAGATACCAAAAAATCACAGATTTGGCATAAATTTTCAAGTTCAATTCCACCTTCATTGATCATAAGTGCACTTTGTTTTTCTAATATAACTTCTATATTAGCTTTCAAAAAGTGATTTTTAATTACTTCGTAATCTTTTTTTATTTCAGGTGAATTGGGCTTTAAAATAAAGCCTGCTTTTTTGATTTGATTTAGTTTTTCATTACTTGTAGTTATTTTCATGCTTGGATTATATCAAAATTATCTTTCATCTAAAGCATCATCTTTATTTTTAAAAATAAAAGCAAAAAAAAACCCTAGCTCAAAATAAGCTAGGGTTTTAAATTCAAAAGAGGAAATGCTAATTAACCATTTCTCTTTTTAATAATTTCTTCAGAAACATTTTTTGGAACTTCTTGATATGAATCAAAAATCATAGAGTATGTTGCTCTACCTTGAGACATAGATCTTAAGTCTGTAGAGTATCCAAACATTTCAGATAATGGAATCATTGCAACAACAAGTTTTACACCAGCTCTATCATCCATAGATTGAACTTGTCCTCTTCTTTTATTACAATCCCCAATAACATCTCCCATATAATCCTCAGGAGTTTCAATTTCAACTTTCATAATTGGTTCTAAGATAATAGCTTGTGCAGCTGCAGTTCTACAACCTTGTTTGAAACCCATTGAAGCAGCTAATTTAAATGCTAATTCAGATGAATCCACATCATGGAAAGAACCATCATAAAGTGTTACTTGAATATCAACCATTGGGTAACCAGCTAGGATACCACCTTGCATTGTTTCAACACAACCTTTTTCAACAGCTGGGATATATTCTTTAGGAATAGCTCCACCTTTAATCTCATTTTTGAATACAAAGTTTTCTTCACCACCAGCTGGAAGAGGAGTAATAGTCAAGTAAACATGACCATATTGACCTTTACCACCAGATTGTTTTGCATATTTGTATTCTGATTGAACTTCATTTTTAATAGTTTCTCTATAAGCAACTTGTGGAGCACCAACTTCAGCTTCAACTTTAAATTCTCTTTTCATTCTATCAACAAGAATTTCAAGGTGTAATTCACCCATTCCTGAAATAATAGTTTGACCAGATTCTTCATCAGTATTTACTCTAAATGATGGATCTTCTTCAGCAAGTTTACCTAATGCAATACCCATTTTTTCTTGGTCAGCTTTAGTTTTTGGCTCAACTGCAACAGAAATAACTGGTTCTGGGAATTCCATTCTTTCTAAGATAACTGGATCTTTTTCACTAGCTAATGTATCACCTGTAATTGTTGATTTAAGCCCAACAACTGCACCGATTTCACCTGCATATAATTGAGAACATTCTTCTCTATTATTTGCATGCATTTTAAGTAATCTTCCGATTCTTTCTTTTTTCATTTTTGTAGAGTTCATTACATATGTTCCAGATTCTAAAACACCTCTATAAACTCTTGCAAATGTTAATTGTCCAACAAATGGGTCAGTCATAATTTTAAATGCTAATGCTGCAACTTCACCTTCATCAGTAGAAGGAACGATAACAGCTTCACCATCTTGAGTTTCACCTCTAATATCAGCAACTTCTGTTGGAGCTGGTAAATACATAGCAACAGCGTCAAGTAAAGTTTGAACACCTTTGTTTTTAAATGCAGTACCACAAGTCATAGGAGTAATAGTCATATTTAAACAACCAGCTTTGATACCTTTTGTGATCTCTTCTTGAGTTAATTCTTCACCTTCAAGGTATTTTTCCATTAACTCTTCGATTTGTTCAGCAGCAGCTTCAACCATTCTTTCTCTATACTCTTCTGCTTGTTCTAATAAATTAGCAGGAATCTCTTCTACATGGTAGTGAGAACCCATAGCTGCATCTTCATCCCAAACGATAGCTTTCATTTGAATTAAATCAATAATCCCTTTGAAATCTTCTTCAGCACCTATTGGTAACTGAATAGGAATCGCATTTGATTTTAGTCTTTCATTAACTTGTTTTTCAACCATAAAGAAATCAGCACCAGTTCTATCCATTTTATTAACGAATATCATTCTTGGTACTTTATATTTATTTGCTTGTCTCCAAACAGTTTCAGATTGTGGTTGTACCCCACCAACTGAACAGAATACTGCTACAGCACCATCAAGAACTCTCATAGATCTCTCAACTTCAATTGTAAAGTCAACGTGACCTGGAGTATCAATAATGTTTATTTGTAAGTCTTCATTTGTAATTGGGTGTTTCCAGTGACAAGTTGTAGCTGCAGAAGTAATTGTAATACCTCTTTCTTGCTCTTGTTCCATCCAGTCCATTGTAGCAGCACCTTCATGTACTTCTCCAATTTTGTGCGATACACCTGTGTAAAATAAAATTCTTTCAGTAGTCGTAGTTTTCCCTGCATCAATATGAGCAGCGATACCAATATTTCTAACTCTGTTAAGTGGTGTTGTTCTAGCCATTTATAATTCCTACCATCTATAATGTGCAAATGCTTTATTAGCTTCTGCCATTCTATGCATGTCTTCTTTTTTCTTGAAAGCAGCGCCTCTGTCGTTAGCAGCTTCGAATAATTCGTTAGCTAATCTCTCAACCATAGTTCTTTCATTTCTTTTTCTTGAAGCATCTACAAGCCATCTTAATGCTAAAGTTTGTCTTCTTACAGCTCTAACTTCAACAGGAACTTGATATGTAGCTCCACCAACTCTTCTAGATTTTACTTCTAAAAGTGGTTTAACATTTTCAATTGCTTTTTCAAACAGTTCAATACCAGCTTCTTCACCTCTAGCATCTAAGTTTGCAATTGCACCATACATAATTTTTTCAGCAGCAGATTTTTTACCATCTAACATTACTGTGTTAACAAATTTTGTGATCACTTTACTATTGTAGATAGGATCTGCTAATATTTCTCTTACTGGAGCTTTTCTTCTTCTCATCTTATTATCCTTCTACTTATTTCTTAGCCGCTTTAGGCTTCTTAGTACCGTATTTAGATCTTGCAACAGTTCTGTTTGCAACACCAGCAGTATCTAAAGCACCTCTAACGATGTGATATTTAACCCCAGGTAAATCCTTAACTCTTCCCCCTCTAACTAAAACGATAGAGTGTTCTTGTAAGTTGTGACCTTCACCACCGATATATGAAATAACTTCATATCCTGTTGTTAATCTAACTTTTGCAACTTTTCTTAAAGCCGAGTTAGGTTTTTTTGGAGTTGTAGTATATACTCTTGTACATACTCCTCTTCTTTGTGGACATTTTTCAAGTGCTGGAGATTTTGATTTTTCAACCACTCTCTTTCGCTCTTTTCTAATCAATTGATTAATAGTAGGCATTTTTTCCCTTTGTTTAAATTGGTTTGAATAATTATAGCATTACCCAGGCTTCTCGATTGACTTGATATATACACCTGTATAATCAAAACGATACTACCATTTTAGAGAAACTGTAGTTGTTTTCTAAAAAAGTTAGGGATTATACTTAAAATAAAATTAAATTAGGCTTAGTAAGTATATGTAGATATCTGTTATATTTATTTTGAGATTTCATTTTATTTATAAAATAAGGCTATTAAATAGCCTTATTTTAAGATTTTCTAAATTTCTTTTTATTCACATTCGCAATTATGTTCTCCGCAATAGTAGAGGTATTTGTAGCAATTTGGTGAGCATGACTTGCAACATTTGCATTTTCTTGAGTTCTTGAGTCAAGACTTGCAACTGCATCATTGATTTGTTCTATTCCTTGTTTTTGTTCAGTTGAAGCAACTTCAACATGAGATATTAGTTGTGTAGTTTTATTAATATTATCATTTAATTCTGCATATCCACTTATCATCTCATCAGCATTTTTCTTACCTGTATTTGCTTTTATTGTGGCATTTTCTACTAGACTTTTTATCTCTTTAGCAGCTTCTGCACTTCTTGATGCTAGATTTCTAACTTCAGCTGCAACTACTGCGAAACCTTTTCCTGCTTCTCCTGCTGTTGCTGCTTCTACTGCTGCATTTAGTGATAAAATATTTGTTTGGAAAGCAATTTGATCAATTACTGTAATTGCTTCTGCAATTGCACTTGTTTGTTCATTTATCTCATTCATTGATTCAACTGTAAGTTTTGCTAAAGCTTGTCCTGAACTAATTGATTTTAGTAAATTATTTGAATAAACTGCCATTTGTGAAATATTTTGAGTATTTTCAACAATAGTTGAAGTAATCTCTTCAATTGAAGCAGAAGTCTCTTCTAACGATGCTGCTGTATCTGTTGATGACTTGTTAAGTGTATTAACATTTTCTAAAAGTTGTTTTGCATTATTTTCTAAAGTTAATCCTAATTGGTAATTTTCTTGCAACATTCCATTTATAATATCACATAATCCATTTAGACCTTTTGCAACTTCACCCGTAGCATTATCTATGTTTTTCTCAAAATCAAGTTTTGAGTAGTTTTTAAGTGCAGCTAAAATTGTATTGATATTATTATTTACATTTTTAGCATTTGCTTTTATCATATCATTTAGAATATCTTTTAATTCATTTAATGATTCTTTTGAAGAGGTTTTTTCTACTTGAACATCTAAATTTCCATTTTTGATTTTAGTAACTACTTCTTTTACATTTTCAATTAGCAATCTGTCTTTATCAATCCCCTCTTTTACAAAGACTATTTCTTCATCAATTTTTCTTGCCATATTTCCAAATTCATCATTTGTATGAATATTTAGTGGTTCAACTGTATTTTTTGTACCTTTTAAATATTCAAAGAAATCATTTAATCCTGATTCAAGAGTATTTATAGGATTTAATAGTTTTTTTAGTAAGAAATATAAAAGTAATAAAATTATTATTAATAATCCCACATAAATAGCTATTTGTTCTACAATATGTCTATTTATTTCCTTATATACACCCTCTTTACCTAATTCAACAACCAAATACCAAGAAGGAATAGAAACTTTACTATAAGCTACAAGTTTTTTAACTCCATTTTCAGTAGCTTCTGCAAACTTATTATCTTCATCTGTTCTAATGCCTTTAAATAAAAGACTATCTTTTTTTAATAGTTCTTTATTTTTATGAATTATTACTTTTCCATCACTTGATAAAAGATAAGCAAATCCATCTTCACCTAATTTCAAATTTAATATTTCTTCTACTATTGTATCTAAAAAGATAGTTGCCCCAATAGCTCCGATAAACTTCCCATCTTTTTTATAAGGTGAGAAAACAGTAATTATTAGTCTCTTTGTATTATTATCAACAAAAGGTTCTGTTACACCTGAAGCTTGTGTTTCAATGGCTTTTTTATACCAAGGTCTAGTTCTTGCATCATAATTATTATCTTTAATAGTTTTTACAATACCATTAAATCTAATTAAATCACCACTATCTTCCAATCCCAAATACATGGCTGCAAAATCCCCTGCCTTAGTACCTAGCACAAGTTGATTTAATAGAACTTTGTTATCTATTGTAAGATTTTGGTTCTCTATCATATCTGCAACAGAATTTACAACAGTTATTTTTGATTGTAAATAATCATTAATAAACTTAGCTGTTTGTTTAGCTAAAGCTGATTCATCTTTTTTTACCAGTGAAGATTCAGTTTGATACTTACTTGAAGCATCCTTGTATCCAAGTATAAGAAATGAGCAAGAAATACTTATAAATAACAATACAAGAAGTTTTGATTTTATACTAGAAATATTCATTTTTTTTCCTTCGGAAATATATTTTGCAATAATTATACCTTAGTAATGTGTCATTACTGTGATAAATTTATACATGTATTATCTTTGATAAAAGACTAAGCCATAAAACACTAAAATTCCAAAAATTTAAAATAAAGATACTTTTTATGACAAAACAATTATTACCCCTAGCTTTAGGTGGTCTTGCTATTGGTACTACTGAATTTGCTATTATGGGATTATTACCAGATGTTGCAAATGACTTAAATATTAGTATTCCAGTTGCTGGGCATTTAATCTCTACTTATGCCCTAGGAGTAGTTATTGGAGCGCCAATATTAGTCGCTCTAAGTGCAAAGTTTCCAGCTAAAAACATCCTAATAGCTTTTATGGTTCTATTTACATTTTTCAACTTTTTATCTGCTATCGCACCTAATTATTCTACGCTTTTGGTATCTAGATTTTTTAGTGGCTTACCCCATGGTGCTTTTTTTGGTGTGGGAACAGTGGTTGCAGCAAAACTTGCCCAAAAGGGTAAGTCAGCACAAGCAATTGCTGTAATGTTTACAGGACTTACTATTGCAAATGTTGCCATGGTTCCACTTACCACATATCTAGGTCATACCTATAGTTGGAGATTTGCTTTTGCTATAGTTTCACTAATTGGATTAATAACAATCTTCTCTTTATATAAAAATCTTCCAAAACAAAAAGAGATAAAAACTATCACATTAAAAGATGAATTACAATTTTTTAAGACTATCAAAGCTTGGCACATATTAGCTATCGTAGCAACTGGATTTGGTGGATTGTTTGCATGGATTAGTTATATTGCTCCATTATTAATAAATGTTACAAATTTCGAAGAAAGTAGTGTCTCGTACATGATGATTGTGGCAGGTCTAGGAATGTTAGTTGGAAATATAGTTGGTGGATATTTAGCAGATAAAAGAAACCCTATAAAAGTAGCAATTTTTCTTTTATCTATGATGGTTTTATGTTTAGTATTAGTATTTTTCCTATCAGAATATAAGTTTGCAACTGTCGTACTTACATTTTTATGTGGTGCCTTTGCTATGTCAATTGGGGCACCTATTAATATCATCATGTTAGATAGCGCAAAACACTCTGCAATGCTTGGAGCTGCATTTTTACAAGCTGCTTTTAATGTGGCTAATTCTTTAGGTGCATTTTTAGGTGGTATTCCTTTGTTTATGGGATTAAATTACAATTACCCAGCCCTAAGTGGTGCATTTATGGCTTTATTAGGAGTTGGACTATGTTTATATTTCCTAAAAAAATATAAATTTGAAGAATAAGTTAACATGACAATACTTGGACATAAAATTGTAGGCAATGGTAAAAAGAATATCTTAGTCTTACATGAACTCATGGGAGATCACACAAACTTTGATCCAATACTACCTTATATAGATACTACAAACTTCACATACATATTTGTAGACCATAGAGGCTATGGCTTATCAAAAGATATCTTAGGAGAATATACTTGCGAAGAAGCAGCAAATGATGTAAAAAACCTCATCACGAAACTAAATTTAAAAGAAGTAACTCTTCTAGCCCACTCTATGTCTACAATGATAGCTCAAAAAGTAGCCCTAATAGATGATAGAGTAAAACAACTAATTCTAATCACTCCAATTTCAGCTGCTGGTATAAAGATGAAACCCCAAGCCCAAGCAAAACTAATAGATAGTATGAAAAAAAATGAAAACTTCATTGAATATGTAGTTGAAAGTGCAAGTAGTAGATACAATCAACCATGGAAAGAGTATAGAATCAAAATGGGATATGAAGCTTCAACTTTAGAAGCTAGAACTGGCTATATGACTATGTATCTTACAACTGATTTTATAAATGAAGTAAAAGATATAAAGATACCAATAAAAATAATGGTAGGTCATCATGACTTACCTGCTTTTCATAAAAACAATGTGAAAAAACAGTTTGAAGAGTATTATAATGATTTTGAGATAATAGAGTGTATGGAAGCAGGACACTATCCAATGATAGAGTGTCCTGTGTACTTTGTAACAGAGATTGAGAATAAGATATTATCTAATTAATTAAACCAGCATTAAGTAGATGTTTTTGAATTATTTTATGAAGGGTATCATTAATAAATGGATGAAATGTATTAATATCTTTCTTCATAAATAAACTTTCTTTTTCAGCAATATATTCTTTATATAAATATTGTGTTTTATCTAATTCAATAAAATACAAAGAATTTAATTTTTTATCACCTACTTTACTTATACTCAAATATAAATTTAAATACAAATATTCTGTCGCTTTATCATCCATTATATTATTATATTTATAAAAAGTAAGGCCACCTGGATATCTTTTATTTTCCCAAAAATTCCTGATATAAATAAGATAATCTAACTTTTCTTTTTTTGCAATATCAAAAAGGGTAGGTACTCCTTTTCCAAATCCATCTTCATGTAAAATTATATCTTCACTTCTTTTTAATATATTTATTGATTTATATTTATTTTCAGTTTTTAACTTATCAAAAATAAATTTCTCAAGATTTTGATTAACATTCCAATCAGCAATACTTTTATGCCTTTCAATAAGATGAAAACCATTATATTCCCTTATAAGAATAGTATTCCTGACCTCTGATAATATTCCTATTCTTTTATTCTCTAGAACTTGCATCTCTTTTTTAGGAATTTGTCTTTGACAACCAGTTAATGAAATTAGAATAATGCAACATACCCATAATATAATATTATTTTTCATTTTTTTCACACTCCATTCCATTTTTTAAAAATGATTCAAATGTAGGGAATAAAATCATATTTATATCTCGTGAAATAATTTTATTTCCATTTTTTTCTTTAAAGATATAAATTATATTTAAATAATCTACATTTAAATAAAATAACTTTAACTTTACATATCTAGGGTTATAGTAATCTTCCCTTACTATATATCTTTTAGCGGAAAAAATAGAATCATCTTTTGGTTCAAAACATTCTTTTAAACTTTGCTCCACTTTATTTGAATATTTCTCAAACTCTTTATTATTTTTATCTTGATAACTTACATTTAATTGTCTCGACAAACAACCACTTAAAATAAATGCAACTAAAATACTAAAAAATAAGATTTTAATCATTCTCATTAGTTATCCTTAAATTATATATAAATTTAATTATATATAATTATTACTTAATAAATAACTTATTATCATTTGATTAAAATATAACTAAATTAAAAAAATTATTGTATTTAATACTACTTAATAAAAAATTATTTTTTAGTATATTTGATTATTTGTCCATTAAAAGGCTCATCCAAATAATCTGAAGTATTCAGAGGTTCACTTTGACTATGAACATAACCTAATAAAACCATCATCTTAGAAAACTTTGCATGATTTCCTCTACCTGGATCTACAATTATAATTTCACAAGACTCATTTGTATGCTCATTTAAAAACCTACTTAAATCCTCTAAGTGGAACTGTTCATATAAAATATCACTTGCTATGATTAAATCAAATTTTCCTAAAGTATCATCAGCATTTGCCCAATTTGCACACTCGAAGGGGATTGTTTTTCCATGATTTATTCTTGTATTTTCTATCAAGAACTTTTGAACTTCTGGGTTAAAATCTGTTGTTGTTATATTTGCATTTCTGTGATTTAATACTAAACTTGAAAGAGCTATTCCGCACCCTACTTCTAGGATTCTTTTATCTTTGATATTATAATTATTCATTAAAGTTGCTAGGATTTTAGATGAAGGCCAAATCACTCCAAATAAGGACCAGTTGGCAGAGGATATTCCTGTAGTAAGATTTAAATCACACTCTTCGTCATATTGTTGTGTATCTTTTAAAGTTCGGACATGTATGTCCATATTACCAAACTCAATTGTTTGATATGTGTATCGCAGTTTTGGCATAAGAACCTTTCAAGGTTCAGTATACTCTTTATTTAGAGTATCTGAACTAAAAAAGTTTTATGCTTCTAAAATGGCTTTTAGGCTCTTTACTGTGAAGAGTTTTACTCCATCACTTTTCAAGGCTTTCACTTCATTTGTGAAACCACTTTTTGAAAATAGTAAAACATAATCAGGGACTATCTCTAACTTTTCACAAAGTTCTTTTAGTCTTGTAAGTTCTGTTTTTTTCATCTTACTATTTGTATATTTACAAGAACCGACAATTATCTTTCCTGTTTCAGTTTCTGCGACAAGATTTATCTCATCTTTTTCATCCCAATATCTTCCAATCTCTTCTATTGCATCATCTTTAAAAAGTTCTTTTACATACTCATGACTTAATTGCTCAAAGATTAGTTGCATAAATTCTGCATTGTAGTTGTTAAATCGCTCAAAAAACTCTTTATATTCAGTTCTTGCGATTCCCCTATAAAGTGGAGATACAAAGGCAAACCAAAATCTTAAAAATGGAGCATTGAATAATAACTTATCAGCCACATCATTATCTTCAAATTTATTTGTTAGATGGTCAATAGAAGTTTCAGTATAAATAACTTCTAACTCTTCTAGGTCGTGTAAAGCTTTTATTCCTTCGTCATATTCTACATCTGCTCTTTTAAATGCACTATTAATTCTTCTATCACCTAAAGCAATACCAGTTAGAACTTTATAGTATGGCAAAGAGTTTTTTGTCAGTTTTGAAATATACTCTTGTAAGTCATAATATTCATCTAAAATATGTCGCTCTATTAGTTTACCAAGTGGTTTAGTAGTATCGATTTTTATATCAAGTCCACCAAATATGGCAAAATAATTTAGTGCAGTTTCCATATCTTTTGGATTGTTTTGTTTACAGAAATATTGAAATTGCTCCAATATTGTTTTAGTATTAAGTATTATAATAAAGCCTTTAATTGTTTTTGGGATTATAACATAAATCAGATATAATAACTTTATGAATATTAAATTTGCTACTTTCAATCTATTTCAATTTACAGCTCCTCCTTTTTCTTGGTACTTCAAAAAAGACAGATTTACAAAAGAACAATGGGAAAGAAAAGTAACTTGGATAAAAGATCAAATCAAACTTTTAGATGCTGATATTATCGGTTTTCAAGAAGTATTTTCAATAGAAGAGTTAAAAGAACTCTGTAAAGAGTTAGGTTATGAACACTTTTTAAGTGTGGATAAGCCAAAGACAAATACAAAAAATCCAACTATATATAAAACTACAGTTTTAGCCCTTGCTTCTAGGTTTCCAATTATCTCAAACAAAAATGTTAGATATGATGTACCTAGTATAAGAAAACACAACTTTAAAGATAAATTTGCCTTTTCAAGAGTTCCAATAAAAGCCATAATAGAACTCCCAAACAAAACAAAAATAGCTGTTTATGTAAATCATCTCAAATCAAATAGACTTAATGAGTTTGAATATATCTTTAAAGAAGGTACTCCATTAAAAGAGAAAATTGAAAAGACAAAAATCGCCTTAGAGAATGATTTTTCAAGTGTTTTAAAACAAAGACTAATAGAAGCATCTTCCCTTTATATGGAAATCAAAGAGTCAAAAATACCTACAATATTTTTATGTGATTTAAATGACAAAGAATTTTCTATGACGATTGATGCATTATGCAACAAAGCTTATCATGAAGAATCTCAAGATGATAAATACATACTTTTTGATGCTTATTATCACCATGAAGAAGAGATTTATAATCCACATCCTGAACAAAAAAGCATAGAAAGGACACCCACAAGTTATCATTTCGCAGATGGCAATGTCATAGATTATATTTTTGTATCAAATGACTTAAAAGACAAGATTATCTCTTACAAAGTATTTGATGAGCACCTAAAAAGAAATCAAAATGGTTCACTTGAAGAGAGTGATCATGCTCAAGTTGTATGTGAGATAGATATTGATTAAATTTTTTGTAAAAAGGCATTTAAAGAACTTGCAAACTTTTGTACATCTTTTTTATTAAAAGGTGGTGGTCCTTTTGTCATCTCTCCTGCATCTCTTATACTTTGCATCAAGTTTCTTATGGCTAAATATTGTTTGATATTATCATCTGTATAGGTTTCACCTCTATGATCAATAGCATGGGCTTCTTTTTCTATTACTCTAGAAGCTAAGGGAATATCAGCTGTTATAACCAAATCATCTTTTGAAACCTCATAAACAATTTTATTATCAGCTTCATCTGCTCCCAAATCCACGATGATATATTTCACATATTTTGATTTTCCTATATCTATTTTTTTATTTGCAAAAACTAAAGTCTCTAAGCCTTTTTTTTCAATGGCTCTTAAAACTATAGGTTTTAACATATTAGGAAAAGCATCTCCATCTATAAAAAGTTTCATTATAAGATTTCTTGCACTCTTCCCACTTGACCATCTTGTAGTCTTACTTTTATACCATGGGGATGAGTAGGAGAATTTGTTAAGATATTTTTAACTATCCCTTGAGTTAGATTTCCACTTCTTTGATCTTGTTTTAAAACTATATTTACCTTTGCTCCAATTTTTACATCAAAACGTTTTTTACCATCTGCCATTTTTTTCCTTTTATTTATTTTGTAGTATATCAAAATCTTATAAAACTATTTATTTATATATTTCAGGCTATTATTCTAAAGATATCTATAAAAGAGAGATTTAAATGGAAATATTTGTATTAAAAGCTATTACAGTTATTGCTTTAGTTTTAAGTCTGACAGTAATTGCTGAAAAAGTTAGTCCAAAACTCTCTGGCCTACTTTCAGGGCTTCCTCTTGGTAGTTCTATTACCTTAATATTTTTTGCTATAGAGTATGGGGTAAATTATGTAAAAGAGACTGCTTTGTATAATATACATGGTCTTTTTGCAGCCTTGGCTTTTTCTATTGGTTATTATATTAGTACCTTTTATACTGGAAAATTTGAAGTAATTTTGAGTTTAGTTATCTCTTTTATTTCATATTTAATAATTGCCTTTATCTTATCTTTTATTCCACCACATATAATTTTCACTCCACTAATTATCTTTACACTTTTAATTATTAGTGCTATATATTTTTCAAAAAAAGAAGATCATAAAATCGTAAAGATATCAAAAGTCTCAATCTATGATTTAGTAATAAGAAGTATACTTACATTAATCATTTTCTTAATAATCTCAAATTTACCTAAATATGTTCCAGCAAGTATTGCAGGTATCTTTTCATCATTCCCAACTATTCTTTTACCTTTGCTTTTAATAATACATTTCAATCATAGTAATTTACAAGCTAGAACCATCATAAAAAACACCCCATTTGGACTTACTAGTATTATTGTTTATTCTTATGTAGTATATTTAACATATCCAACTATTGGAGTTGTGGAGGGTACGATACTTGGTTTTTGTAGTTCTGCTCTACTTATATTTATTCAAACAAAGGTATTTAGATTTTTTAAACTTATTTAGGCTTATTTAAATTTGGGAATAAAATACATAACAGTTTCGTATATACCTTCCATATAATGTCTTAGATAAATATCATAGTCACTTTCTATATCTAAGACTAACTGGGGAACTTTATACCAATCTTGTGCTTTATGATATATACAAATTGCAAGTATGGGTTTGTATTTTTTTATTGTATTTTTTGCCCCAATTATTGTATCTTGCTCTGCACCTTCGATATCTAATTTTATATAATCAACTTTTTGGCTTATTAGATTATCTATACTGTTTATATTTGTAGCTTGATAATCATGGGCACAATTATTTTGTAACTCTTCTTTTATCTGGTTTACTATTTTTTCACTTCCAAGTCCACAATTTATAAACTCTATATTATCAATATTTCCAAAATCTCTTTTTGCTATATTTATGTGTAAAGCATTTGGTTCTACACAATATATTTTTTCAAAGTCTGGATAGTTTTTAATAATCTCTTTTAAAGTATCTCCCACATATCCACCACCATCTACAAATCTTATATTTTTAATCTTTGGGATTATCTCTTTATCAAAATATTGGCTTTCGTGGTCGTTTCTAAAACCTTGCATAAAAGTTAAGTCATAAGATATTTTAAAATTAATTATCTTTTCAAATATTTCTTTTGATTTATCATCAGCTAAAAGATTATAAGTATTTTCATACTCAAGCTTGTTATTTATAAAGTCATCTTTAAAATCATCTATAAAATCAGGACTAGCTAATTGTAAATCACTATATTTGCAAAGAGCGAGATAATTTATATTTTTAAAACCCATTTTATCAAGGCCATTTTTTACTTCGAGGGGACTTCCACTTGATGTTGATAATATCAAAGCATCTTTTGGAACATCTTCTATTTTGAGAACTGTTTTTTTTCGAGAACTTTGAACTCTTGTAAAGTCATCAATTATTCCAGCTACTTCTATATGTTTTAATACTGATTTTGTAAGTTTATTTATACCTAAAATATATTTTTTAGTAGTTTTAGAAGAGATAAAGAGTTCAACTAACTCTTTATCTTTTTGATTTATGTAATCAAGTCCAATTAGATTGATGATTTATCCTTTTTTATTTGAAGGATTATATCATCATATTATTTTAGTAAATCTTTGTTAGCACTCTCATGACCTAAATATTCATGTGCCAAATAAGAACTTCTAGCATATGGAGTTGAGTGTACAAATTCAAATCCTAAATCCATAGCAAGTTCTTTATATCTTGCAAATTGCTCAGGTTTTACATACTCAATAACTTTTGCATAATCTCCACTTGGCGCTAAATATTGCCCAATACTTAAAAACTTACAGCCAACAGCAACTAGGTCTTTAAATACTTGTACCATCTCTTCTTCAGTCTCTCCAAGTCCAACCATAAGAGCTGATTTAGTTTTGATTTTATCGCCACCAAGTTCTTTTAATCTTTTTAATACTTGAAGTGATCTTTCATATGAAGCATTTTTTCTGATTTTATAAAATCGAGGAACCGTTTCAATATTATGTCCAATAATAACAGCCCCAGAATCAATAACAGTTTGAAGTGATTCTTCTCGTGCTTTAAAATCAGGGATTAGAATTTCCACTTGAGTTCCGGGACATTTTTCTAAAATATCTTTTGTCACCCTATAAAATTGTTGTGCTCCACCATCTTTTAAATCATCTCTAGCAGGACTTGTAATTACTACAAATTTAAGTCCAAGGTGTTTTACAGAAGTAGTAACTTTTTGTATCTCACTTAAATCAACTTCAGTTGGAAGTCCAGTTTTTACATTACAGTATGAACATCTTCTTGTACAAATATCTCCCAAAATAAGAAATGTTGCATTTTTCTTTGCAAAACACTCACTTATATTTGGACATTTTGCCTCTTGGCATATTGTATGTAATCCACCCACATCTTTTAAAAGATTTTCCATCTCTATTTGTGCACTTGGTGTTAATTTTTTTCTTAACCATTCTGGTTTTTTGAAATTTACTTTTTTCTCAGCAAATTCCATATTACTTGGCATAGTCATATTTATCCTTTAATAACTCTTTTTTTTTCTTTTTTTCTTTCTCATTTAATTGTGAATTTATCAATTCTACTTTAAAACTTTCATTAAAAGATTCTATCAATAAATTCTTTGCTTCTTCATATGTTAAATTTATATTTAAATCTTCTAAGCTGATTCCAAATCTTTCATCAATACTGTTTTCATTTTCTAAATTTGTGTTACTTTTTTTCACACTGTATAAAGGAATTGAACCGTGTTGAAATATTACTTTTTTTGTTCTTCTTTGTGCATTTCCACCAATTTTTTGTCTATTTACCAAAATATCATAAGCTTCATAACCCACTTGACAAAACTCATTTTTAGATAGATTTACACCCTCATCATCCTTAGCAAAACTCGTTTTTAGACCCAATTTTTTGTAAAAATTTAGCAAAAAATAACAAATCAGCTCATATGATTGTTTAATATTGTAACTTTTTAGCATAGGTGTTGGTATGACTAGTGAGTATGATAAATCATGACCATGAAATAGTACTCCACCACCAGTAACTCGCTTAGCATAATTACCATTATACTCATCACAAAATGAATAAGAAGAAAAGTCCTGTGAAACCCCTATAGTAAATGATTTACTCCAATGATAAACTCTTAAAATAGCTTTATCATTTTCTTCAAAAGATGATATTAATGCATCATCTGTTGCCATATTTACCCTAGCAGAATTTTCACCATCTTTTATAACTCTAAACGAGCTTTTTTCTTCAATCATAGAAACCTTTTCTAAGCAAAAAATAATTATTTTTATCTTAAACTTAAATTTTAATTAATATTTTACATATTTTTAACATAATTTTCTAGTAAAATAGACTAAAATTTGTTGTTTTTTCATTATATTTGATAATATTTCTAATATAACTTAAATGAAAAAATTAATTTTTCTGATAAGTATATGTTAAGTAAAAATAAGTACCATATGACCACAATTCGATACACTCGATAATGGGCTTACATTATTTTTACATTTTGGACATATGTTCACCAGTAAATATAGAGAAAATCGCAATTTCTATTAAAAAATCTAACAAGGATTACTAAATGTCAGTTGAAAACTTAAACGATGTCTTGAAAGATCTTGATCCGCAAGAAACACAAGAATGGATTGATGCTTTAGAAGCAGTTATTGAAGAAGAAGGAAGCGAAAGAGCTCATTTTCTTTTGGAAAAACTTATTGATAAAGCAAGAAGAAGTGGAGCATATTTACCATATAATGCGACTACTGCTTATTTGAATACTATTCCAGTAGAACAAGAACCTAAAATGCCAGGTAACTTATCACTAGAGAGAAAAATAAGATCTATCATTAGATGGAATGCACAACTTATGGTTTTAAGAGGTTCTAAAAAAGATTTAGAATTAGGTGGGCACATCGCATCTTTTCAATCTTCTGCAACACTATATGATGTTGGATTTAATCACTTTTTTCAAGCACCAAATGAAAAAGATGGTGGAGATTTAATATTTTTCCAAGGACATATCTCTCCAGGTATCTATGCAAGAAGTTTTCTAGAAGGAAGACTTACTCAAGAACAAATGGATAACTTCAGACAAGAAGTTCATGGAAAAGGTTTACCATCATATCCACATCCTAGACTTATGCCAACATATTGGCAGTTTCCAACTGTATCTATGGGACTAGGACCTATTCAAGCTATTTATCAAGCAAGATTTTTAAAATACTTAACTGATAGAGGAATCAAAGATTGTTCTAATCAAAAGATTTATTGTTTCATGGGTGATGGTGAGTGTGACGAACCTGAATCATTAGGAGCAATTGGACTTGCAGGAAGAGAAGGATTAGAAAACTTAATCTTCGTTATTAACTGTAACTTACAAAGACTTGATGGTCCTGTTAGAGGAAATGGAAAAATTATCCAAGAACTTGAAGGTGAATTTAGAGGTGCTGGATGGGAAGTACTTAAAGTTATCTGGGGAAGCAAATGGGATGAACTATTAGCTAAAGATACATCTGGAAAACTTCTAGAACTTATGGAAGAGACTGTTGATGGTGAGTACCAAAACTTTAAACAAAAAGGTGGAGCTTACACAAGAGAAAAATTCTTCAACAAATACCCTGAAACTGCAAAACTTGTAGAAAATATGAGTGATGATGAAATTTGGATGTTAAACAGAGGTGGACATGATCCAGTTAAAGTTTATGCAGCATACAAAAAAGCAAATGAAACTAAAGGTAGACCATCTGTTATCTTAGCTAAGACTGTAAAAGGTTACGGTATGGGGGAAGCTGCTGAAGGTAAAAATATTGCACATGGTGTTAAAAAAGTAGATTTAAAATCTTTAAGACAATTTAGAGATAGATTTGATATTCCTGTTACTGATGAAGAAATTGAAAAATTACCATACTACTTACCACCTGAAGATTCAGAAGAAATGAAATATATCAAAGAAAAAAGAGCTGCGCTTGGTGGATTTGTTCCTCAAAGAAGAGAAGCCTTTACTGAAAAACTTGTTATTCCTGAATTGAGCGCTTTTGATGCTATTTTACAAGGAAGTGGTGATAGAGAAATTTCTACTACTATGGCATTTGTAAGAGTTTTAAATACACTTGTTAAAGATAAACAAATCGGAAAAAGAATTGTTCCTATCGTTCCTGATGAAGCTAGAACATTCGGTATGGAAGGTATGTTTAGACAACTTGGTATTTATGCAGCTGAAGGTCAAAAATATATCCCACAAGATAAAGATCAAGTGGCATACTATAAAGAAGATAAAAAAGGTCAAGTACTACAAGAAGGTATTAATGAGTTAGGTTCAATGGGTTCTTGGATAGCAGCAGCTACTTCATACTCAATCAATGATTGTCCTATGATTCCATTTTATATTTTCTACTCAATGTTTGGATTCCAAAGAACAGGTGATATGTGTTGGGCAGCGGGAGATCAAAAAGCAAAAGGTTTCTTAATCGGTGGAACATCTGGTAGAACTACACTTAATGGTGAAGGTTTACAACATGAAGATGGACATTCTCATATTATTGCTAATACTATTCCAAATTGTGTTACTTATGACCCAACATTTGGTTATGAAGTTGCAGTTATCGTTCAAGATGGTGTTAGAAGAATGTATGGTGAAACACAAGAAGATGTATTCTATTATATTACAACATTAAATGAAAATTACCACCAACCAGCAATGCCAAAAGGTGCTGAAGAAGGTATCAAAAAAGGTATTTATAAATTAGAGACTGTAAAAGCTAAAAATAACTATAAAGTTAATTTATTAGGTTCAGGTTCAATTTTACAACAAGTTAGAGCTGCTGCTAAAGTATTGGCAGATGATTATGGAATTGCAAGTGATATTTACTCGGTTACTTCTTACAACGAATTAACAAGAGATGCACAAGACGTGGAAAGATCAAATATGTTAGATATCAATGGAAAAGATAAAGTTCCATATGTGACTCAAGTATTAGGTGATGACGAAGAATCAATATTTATATCAGCAACTGATTATATGAAATCATATTCTGAGCAAATCAGCCCTTATTTAAAAGGTAGCTTCAAAGCTTTAGGAACTGATGGATTTGGTAGAAGTGATAGTAGAGCTAACTTAAGAAGCTTCTTTGAAGTTGATTCTGACTTTATTGTATTTACTACTTTATCACAACTTGTTAAAAATGGTAAGTTGAAAAAATCTATTTTAGCTGATGCTATGAAAAAACATAACATCAACCCAGATAAAATCAACCCACTAAAAGCATAAGGAGTAGAAGATGAGTACAATTCAAGATATTTATATTCCTGATTTAGGGGCTGACAAAGATGTTGATTTAATTGACATTATGGTTAGTGTTGGTGATACTGTTGAAGTTGAAGATGGTTTAATTACACTTGAGACTGAAAAAGCATCTATGGATGTTCCTACAACTCATGCAGGTGTTATAAAAGAAATACTTGTGAAAGTTGGAGATAAAGTAAATTCTGGTGATTTAATTGCAAGAGTTGAAATCCAAGATGAAGCAAGTAGTGAAGAAGCTCCAGCTGAAGCTGCGGCACCAGCTCCTAAAACTGAAGAGAAAAAAGAAGCACCAGCTGCTTCTGCTCCTGCTAGTTCTGGTCCAATGGATTTAAAATCAGCAGAAGCAGAACTTCAAGCAATTTCAGCTTCAGGTGCACAAGTTTCTTGTCAACTGATCCAAGATCAAACTATTTGTTCAGTAATTGAAGAAGTTCATATTCCTGATTTAGGTGCAGATAAAGATGTTGATTTAATTGATGTTATGGTTAATGTAGGTGATACAGTTGAAGCAGAACACGGTTTAATTACACTTGAAACTGAAAAAGCATCTATGGATGTACCTGCTCCATTTGCAGGTGAGATTTTAGAACTTTTTGTTAAAGTTGGAGATAAAGTAAACTCTGGTGACTTAATTGCTAAGATGGTTAAAACTGTAGTTATGGAAAGTAAAGTTCCAACTCCAGCACAAGCACCTAAACAAGAAGCTCCAAAAGAAGAGAAAAAAGCACCTGCAACTTTACAAGCAGCTGTTGCAACAGCAACTGTTAAAGAAGACACAAGTGTATTATCTCAAAAAGCTAAAAAAGTTTATGCAAGTCCAAGTGTAAGAAAAATAGCAAGAGAATTTGGTGTTGATTTAGGTTTTGTAAAAGGAAGCGCTAAAAAAGGTAGAATTCTAAAAGAAGATATCAAAGCTTATGTAAAAGAGCAACTAAATAAACCAGCAAGTGCATCTGGAAGTGGATTAGGATTTAATCTACCAGAACTTAAAGAAGTAGATTTCTCACAATTTGGTGAAATTGAAACTGTTGAGTTAAGTAGAATCCAAAAAATTTCAGGACCAAGTTTACATAGAAACTGGGTATCAATTCCTCATGTAACACAATTTGATGAAGCTGATATTACAGAACTAGAAAGCTTTAGAAAAGCACAAAATGCTATTGCTGATGGGTTTAAACTTTCACCTTTAGTATTTGTGGTTAAAGCTGTGGCAAAAGCCTTAGCTATTCATCCTAAATTTAATTCATCATTAAGTGCTGATGGACAAAATTTAATTATGAAAAAATATTTCCATATTGCAATTGCAGTTGACACTCCAAATGGTCTTATGGTTCCAGTAATTAGAGATGTTGATAAAAAAGGATTTAAAGAAATAGCTATTGAAATGGCTGAGATTTCTAAAAAAGCAAGAGAAGGTAAACTAAAATCTGCTGATATGCAAGGTGCTTCATTTACAATCTCATCTTTAGGTGGAATTGGTGGAACTAAATTCACTCCAATTATCAATGCTCCTGAAGTTGCAATCTTAGGATTATCAAAATCTGAAATGAAACCAGTATGGAATGGTGAAAACTTCATACCAAGATTAACTTTACCGTTATCATTATCTTATGATCATAAAGTAATCGATGGTGCTGATGGTGCAAGATTTACAACTACTTTATCACAACTATTAAGTGATATTAGACTATTAAGTCTGTAAGGAAGAGAAATGAGTAAAGTTATAGATATTTTAATTCCTGATTTAGGTGCTGATAATGATGTTGATTTAATCGATGTTATGGTTAGTATTGGAGATAAAGTAGAAGAAGAAGATGGACTTATTACCCTAGAGACTGAAAAAGCCTCTATGGATGTTCCAACTACTCACGGTGGTATTATAAAAGAGATTCTTGTAAAAGTTGGAGATAAAGTTAACTCTGGTGATTTAATTGCAAGAATTGAAATAGAAGATGAAGCTTCAGCAACACCAGCTGTTGAAGAAAAAGTGCAAGAAGCACCAAAAGCTAAAACTGAGCCAGCAAAAACTTCTACAAATACTGATGGTGCAGGTGAAGTAAAAGGTCAAGTACTAGTAATAGGAGCAGGACCTGGTGGTTATTCTGCTGCTTTTAGATGTGCAGATTTAGGTTTAGATACAGTTTTAGTGGAAAGATATCCAACACTAGGTGGAGTTTGTCTAAATGTTGGTTGTATTCCATCTAAAGCACTTCTTCATGTGGCAAAAGTTATGGAAGAAGCAGAACACATTTCACATGCAGGTATCAAGTTTTCAAAACCTGAGATTGATTTACCAGGAGTTGCAGCTTATAAAAGTGGCGTTGTAAAAAAACTAACTGATGGTTTAGGTGCAATGGCTAAGATGAGAAAAGTAACAGTAGTACAAGGTTATGCTAAGTTTTTAGATAATAACTCTGTTATCGTTGAGCATACTGATGTTGAAGGTAAACAAACAAAAGTTACTTTTGATAATTGTATTATTGCAGCTGGATCTCAAAGCTCTAAAATGTCATTTATACCTCATGAAGATCCTAGAATTTGGGATTCTACTGATGCCTTAGAAGTAAAAGAAGTACCAAAAAGACTTCTAGTTATGGGTGGAGGAATTATCGGACTTGAAATGGGAACTGTTTATCAAAAATTAGGAAGCCAAGTTGACTTCGTAGTTAGAGGTAAACAACTAATGAGCGGAACTGATGCTGATATAGTTAAAATGTATACTAAATCAAATGTAAAAAGATTTAATGTAATGTTTGAAACTCAAGCACAATCAATCATCCCAAAACAAGATGGTGTTTATGTTGAATTCAAAGGTAAAAATGCACCAGAAGGTGCAGTAGCTTATGATGCAATTCTTGTAGCAATGGGAAGAAGTGCAAATGGTAATAAACTAGACCTTCAAAATTGTGGAGTGAATGTTGATGATTATGGAATCATAAAAGTTGACAATCAAATGAGAACAAATGTACCAAATATCTATGCAATTGGAGATATTGTTGGGCAACCTATGCTTGCACACAAAGCAGTACATGAAGGTCATGTGGCAGCTGAAGTAATAGCTGGTGAAAAAGTATTCTTTGAACCAAAACAAATTCCAAGTATCGCTTATACTTTCCCAGAAATCGCTTGGGCTGGTATGACTGAAAATGAAGCAAAAGCAGCTGGTGTAAACTATGAGGTATCAACTTTCCCATGGTCAGCATCAGGTAGAGCATTGGCAAGTGATGTTTCAAGTGATGGTATGACTAAACTTATTTTTGATAAAGATACTCACCAACTAATTGGTGGAGCACTTGTTGGAGATAATGCAGGTGAATTACTTGGTGAAATTTCACTAGCACTTGAAATGGATTGTGATGCAGAAGATATTGCACTTACAATTCATGCACACCCTACTTTACATGAATCAGTTGGTATGGCAGCTGAAATATTCCACGGAAGTATTACAGACTTACCAAATGCAAAAGCTAAAAAGAGATAAAACTCTTTTTAGTTATGTTATAATTATGAATGACATTTTATAACATACTAGATTTTATATTCTTTTTAATACTATTTTTCCTAATTTATCACTCTTATGTACAAAAAACTTATCTAAAAATATTTGAATATTTTAAAATCTTTTTTATACTTTCAATCTCTGCAAAATTTGCTCCTGAAAGTGCAACCTTATTACAAAAATTTCATATAACAAAAGCAGATACATATACTACTCTTATATTAATTGCCTTTGCCATAAATCTATTAATACTATATTTTGGATGGGATTTTATATTTAAAATACTTTCAAAATTTATTGATAGTCAAAATATCAAATCTTTGTTGGCAAAAGTTATAACAGTAATTGAAATAAGTGTTTTAAGTACGCTTTTTCTATATGTGGTAATGCAGTTTTATCCTGCGAAAAAGTATATTTATCCATCTGTGAAAAAAAGCTATACCTATCCTAAAATAGAGAAATTTTATACTCACTTTTTAAATGATAATTTTGTCTTTATGATACTGAATCAAGATACAGCAACAAATCATAAAGAGCTACTATTTAAAAGTTTTAAAAATAGCTTCTAATTTTGTTTGCCCACTCAATATAAGCTTTCATATTTAAATGTAAACCATCTGTTGTATAAATATTTAACAAAACCTCATCCCTTGATAAATTCTCATTTAAATCTATAAAAGTAAGATTATTGTCATTACAATACTCTTTGAGTTTGATATTGATTTCTTTTACTTTTTTATTAAAAGAGTTCATTTGTGTATAAAGTACAGATTGTACAAAAACTTTTGAAGTAGATTTGATTTTCAATCTATTTAATATTTGGATATAATTCTCAAAAATTTTGTCTAAACTCTTATAAGAATTCATATCATTAATACCAATCATTAGATAAATACATTTAGAGTGAACTTCAATAGCTAAATCTAATCTAGCTAAAATATCAACTGTAGTATCAGCATCATGACCAAGGTTTATAATTTTTTTGGGGTAAAGAAGAACATCCCACTCTCCCCTTGATGTAAGAGAGTCACCTAACATTACTATATCAATATTGTTTTTCATGTTTACCAACTTTATACTTTATTGATATATTTTATTAGCCTTTGGCTTATTCCTTTATCAAACTTTTATTTAATCTATATATTGTAAGTGTAAGTTTATCAATGAAACTTTTGTGATGGGATACGATTATCATAGATTTTTTTATAGAATTTAAAATCTCACATATAGTATTTTCACTTTTCTCATCTAAATCATTCGTAGGCTCATCAAAAAGCAATATTTTTGGTTTGGTAATAAGAATCCCAGCTAAGGCTACGATCTTCTGCTCACCGCCACTTAATTCATGTATAATCCTATTTTCTAACTTCTTTATATTTAGGTTTTCCAAAACTTCGCTAGCTTTTGTATATGATTCATCTTTTGATACACCTTTTGCCCTTAAAGCAAACATCACATCTTCTATTACAGTTGGGCATAAAAAATGATTTGAAACATCTTGGGGTAGATATCCTATATCACTTCTATATTTTCTAAAATCTTTTAGTGAGCCCATTTTGTCATGGAATATTTCAATATAGCCACTTGAAGGAGAGATTAAACCTGCAATTATTTTAAGTAAAGTACTTTTCCCACTTCCATTTGCTCCAACAACAGCAACTTTTTCTTCATGTCCTACATTTAAATTTATATTTTCCAACAAACTTTTGCTTTCACATGAATAATTTACATCTCTTACATTAACAGAACAACTCATAGACTTACCACCATTTTATTAATTGCAACAATAAATACTAAAATTGAAAGGATAATATAGTTTTTATTTTTTGAGGGCATTTCAAGTAGATAAATCTCACCATTAAATCCTCTTGAAATCAAACTATCTCTCATCTCTTCAGATTTTCTAATTGATTTTATAAACATCATTGCAAATACATTTCCATAAGTTTGGTAACTAAAAAGATTACTTCTAGCATGAAATCCTCTAAGTCTAAGTGTTGCTTTTATTGTTTTAAATTCTTTAAAAAGATATTCGATCATCACAATAGAAAAATAAAATATTGTCACAAACTTTTTTGGAAATCGAAGTGAATTAAAACCTCTTACTATGTCATAACCTTTTGATTTATAAAAAACCAGTAAATTAAATAACAAAATAAAATTTGTTCTAAAAAAAAGCTCAATTGCTTTATTTATATCATGGAAGGCTACAAAAACAACTAAGAAAATTATAAATAGATTTATTAAAGCAAGTTTTTTTAAAATAGATAATACCTCTTTATACTCAACAATTAGCATAAAAAATATTGGCAATAAAAAAATATATTCTATATGAAAAGAAAAAGCTACAATTGCAGAATAAATAAGTGAAACTAATAATTTAATTGGATATTCGTTCATTTTCTCTTTACTTTTTTGATTAGGAAAAATATTATACCAATTAAAAGTAAAGAGATAACTATTTTATAATATTTTTGTGTCTCTTCTTCTTGTATATGTTTTGTTAGACTTTGGGTATGTGGCTTAGAAACTTCTATTTTCTCTTGGGCCATATGTCCACCTTCAGCATCAACAATTACATCTATATTTTTAAACTTCGAATTGTATGTATATTTTCCCTTATTATCAAGTTTATCTTCAAATACAATTTTGTCTTTATTTTTTATGATTAATCTACAGTTTTGACAAACTGCTCCACTTGCAAAATAAGCAAAAACATGTACATTACTATCTTCATTTGTTAAAAATACATTTAATTTGTGAGCCCATACACTAGAAAATAGTATAAAAATTATAAAAATATATTTCATCATTTGGCCTTCAAAATTTTTGGATAAGTTTTTTTGATAAACTGCAATAAAAACATACTTATTATTCCTTCAATTACCATAGCACCTGAATCAACTATAAATATAGTATATGAAGCATACTCATACTCTGGTTTTGAGAAAAGTAAGATAATTGCTAAAAAAAGTGTTGCAAAAAATGTGCCTAAAAATCCCACTAAAAAAAACTTTACTTTTTCATTTAATTTATTAGTAATTTCCATATTATATAAATAATACACAATGATTGCCGGCATTCCCATAACAAAAAGATTTACTCCTAGTGATACAACACCTCCATAACCTAAAAGTAAAGCTTGAAGTACTAAAGCTATAAAAATACTAATAAAACTCATCCACCCAATTAGTATCCCAATCACGCCAATAAGGACTAAATGTATTTGGGTAACACCAAGTGGGACATGAATAAATGTTGCTATAAAAAACATAGCACTCATAGCTGCTGCTAAAGTTATCTTTTCATCTTTTATAGATTTTATAGAAACATATAAACAAACTAAACTAATAGCGCTAACAGTTATAGTTGATTCTAAAGTTAAGACACCATCAGCTATATGCACTAGTAAGCCTTAATCCAAAGTAAAGCACCATTTTCTATAGGGTACTCTTTACCATCTTCTTTATTTTTTATTTGCCCTTCTTCAATTAAAGCTGCAAATCCCCACCATCCTTTGTGATTCATAACAAAAGAAAAAATACCATTAGCATCAGTTTTAACAACTTGTGTTACATGACTACTAGTTGGAGCTTTAAAATTAAAGTCATTATATAGTTCAACTTCAACTTCAACATTACTAGCTGGTTTACCATCGTGTAAAACTTTTCCTTGAAATAAATTACCTGCATATAATCCAAAAGGTTTAACCATTGGTACAATCTCATATTTTAACCCAATAGGTTCATCCCAACCATCTTCTAAACCATAAGCATCAACAATTAGTTTTGGTACATGAATAATATACTTTCCTTCTGCTGGTTCAAAATATGCTTGTGGCTCAACAAAAAATTTATATACACCTGGCATATTTATTTTATATTTTGCACTCCATGCTTTGTGGCCTAATTTAGTAGTTTCACTTACAGGTATTTTATTATCATTACTATTTACAAATAATTTTGGCTTTTCCATTGTCATTGCATTTTGCTCAAAAGGATGTATAAATGAAATATCAAAATTAAGCGTTGAATCTTTTTTATCATCAACAACATCACTGTTTGACATAAAAGTTAAGAAATGAGCTTGTGATAGTGTAAGCAACATAATAAGAGTAGAAATAATTTTTAACATGTGTTTCCTTTTAGTTTTGAAGATTATAAATCCATATGCGTTAAATCACACTAAATAAAAACTACACTTATGTATTTTTAGGAAATTTTTAGGAAAATAATAAAAAGAGGCAAAATGAACCTCTTTTTATTAATCTTTAGGAAGTAACTTTACAGGTACGATTTGGAACTAAAGTACAATCGTAAAAGTACTATAATATAGGAAGTTATAAAAATATTAACTTCCATAGTACCGTAAAAAATACCGTAATAAAATCTTGTTTATAAATTTTTATGAAAAAAAAAATTACAAAATTTATCTTTCCCTAGATTATATATTAATTAATATTAAATAAAAACAAACTTCTTTAAAATGCCTATTTTAAGGGCTTGACAAGCCAAAAAAATTAAACTAAACTTCTCAAAACATATAAAAAAAGGAAGGAAAATAATCAAATGGAAAATGATAAATTACTTAAAATAAAAGAAGTATGTAATCTACTAAATGTATCAACAAGAAAATTTTATGAAGATATAAAAACTGATAAAACTTTTCCGCAAAGTTTTAGGTTAGCAAATACTAAAACAAAATTATATTCACAAAGAGAAATTAGAGAATGGATTGATTTACAAATGCAAAACAATAGAGTTTCATAAAAAATTTGTTGCTTAAGCTACTTATATTTCATTTAGATGATTAGCAAATAAAAAATATAAAGTTAAAAATAAAAGGTAATTAATGAACATTAAAAAGAAGGATGCATATTACTTTTCACATGATAGTAATGCAAAAGATGATTACAAATGTATGCTTTTAATAGAAGAACTAGGGCTCGAAGGATATGGCATTTTTTGGGTATTAGTTGAAACACTTAGAGAACAAGAGAATTTTAAGTATCCACTTAAATTACTAACAAGTTTAGCTCGTAAATATAATACTACAGTTGTGAAGATGGAAGTTGTTGTAAAAAATTATAACTTATTTAGCATTGAAGATGATATTTTCTTTTTTAGTCCAAGTTTAAATAGAAGAATGGACTTAATGAATAAAAAAAGAGAACAAGCAAGACTTGCTGGAATTAGAAGTGGAGAAGTAAGAAGAAACAAGAAAAATGAACAAATGTTAAACAGTCGCTCAACAAATGTTGAACAATTAAATAAAAGTAAAGTAAATGAAAAAGAAAAATATGAAAAATTAAATGAACTACTACTTTTAAAACAAATAAATAAAGACAAAGAAAAAGATAGATTAGAATCTCTTGCTTATGAAAAAAAAGAAATTAAGATTTAAAAATATTGAATCTTAAATAGCAAAAATTAAGAATGAAGTATAAGAGACAACCGTAGGGCGTCAGTAGCCCAACAGTTTGTAAATCATTAAAGCTAAATTACGCGTACGCGTTAGTTATCTAGATGACCAATAAATGAAAATATTAGTATTTGATAATTAGATAATTATCTCTATAAAGCATAAGAAGTACGTATGCACTGTGTGCCTATGTATCATGTATTTAGGTAAACCATAAATACAACTTACTAACCTCCCACTTTGTGTTAGGTTGTAAGTTCAAGGGGTACGGTCGCCACCCTTAAAAATCCCCATTATTCTATATTCTAAGGAGAAGTATTTTGAATCAAAGAAAGAAAGTACAAGTTCGTTTTCAAACTACTTGTAGAACTATCCAAAGCATAAATCATGATTTTAGAATTGCTAAACCCAATTACTTAAGAGATAATATGCACCACAACAAATTTTATAATATCTATTTTGGGTATGATCCAAAACAATTAAAACAAAAAGCTAAAAAAAGTTTTGATGAATACAATCAGTTATATAAAAATAAACATCATAGAAATTTACAGAAGGGTAAACAATCAGATCATCTAACTGGAGTTATTACTCTAAGTCCTATTGTAAATGAATGGCTAGAACAAGGTAAAGTAACAAAAGAACAACTAGAAAAATCTTTTGCAGATTCAATACCACTAATCCAAGATAAGATACATAATATCTTAGGTGATGATAGTATTAAGTTATCTCATTATGTAATCCACTATGATGAAAAAACACCTCATATGCACTTTACTTTTAATAACCATACAAAGAATGGTGAAGCTGTATGGTATAACCTAAGAAAAAGTGGAAGACTATCAGAGTTTCAAGATATTGTCGCATCTACTTTTAAAGATATTGGATTAGAAAGAGGTGATAGAAAATCAACTACAAAACATCTATCTGTTAGGCAGATGCATGAAGAAGAGATTAAACAACTTAAAAAAGACATACAAGACCATATCAAAAAACTTCAAGCTCAAAAGAAGAAGATAAAGAAAACTGTAGAGGATAAAAAGCAATTAAAAAGTGAACTTGATAGCATTGATATTTCTATTAAAAAAGCAAGGGTAGAACTAAAAAGTGAAAGTTTAACTTTAGAATCACTTACAAAAGAAAAAGAAGAACTTGAAACTACAATCAATATTATAAAAGAAGATAAGCCAATCATTGACATAAAACAAATTAAGATCTATGATACTGATAAAATAGTAGAGGAATGTATTACTACTAAACTAGGTTTTACAAAAGTAGATGAAGATAGATTAAAACAGTACCTTAACTTCTATGCTAAACACCTACATAAGTACAATGAGTTTACAAATTCAATTAATGGACTAAATCACCCACAAGATTTACTACTGGAAAATAAAAAACTTATAGAAGAAAATAGAACACACTTAAAACAACAAGAACATATAGATACGTACTATGTAACAAAAAGAAGATATAACAAGCTTATTGGAGAGAATAAAAGTTTACAAGAACAACTGCAACAAGAACAAATCTTAAGCAAAAAGTTTAATGTAAAGATTGAACAATCAAAAGCATACTTTGGTATGAATAAAAAGCTAAGAGAAGAAGTGAATGACCTTAAACTTAAACTACATAACCTTGATATTATACAAGAAGAATACAAAAGAATGGATGAAGCTTTTACAAAAATAAGTAAGTACCTTAAATGTGAAGATGATTTAGATGTGATAATTTCTAAGATTTCAAAATATACTGGGAGTGAAGAGAAGAAAGGAAAGATAAATCATAATAAATTAAAGTGATCTTTAAGTCCATAAGTCCTAAGGGTTTGAGAGAATCTATAAATTCTACTTCTTGAACATTTTTGGGAACAAATTATATTTGTAAATAAAGATTGTAAAGCCAATATGTAAGATTTTCTAATTTTGTTCCAAGATTTAGAGTTTTAAGAAAAGATTATTTAGAGTTTTATGTCTTATTTTCTGTTAACAGATTAAGTTGACTAAGTAGAATTTCTTCTGCCTAGTCATTTTTTATTTAGTAAGCATCTACAACAAGAACTTGACCCGTAATGAATCCATCTACAGAACGCTCAAAAGCTTTTCCCACTAAAAAACCTGGAACAGGATGAAAACCAGGCATCATTTCACCATATACATCCCAAGCTTCTTCTAATACTGTAGGGTTAATAGAATTTATTCTAATACCTCTAGGCATTTCAAACGCTACACATTTTACAAATGTATCAATAGCACCACTTGTAGTTGCATCTGCAATAGCATATGGAATAGGTTTTATATTTAAAATTCCTGTAATTAATGAAAATGAACCATTATCTGCTATATACTCTTGACCTACTCTTACAATATTAATTTGTCCTATCATCTTACTTTGAATAGTATTGTTCCATTGTTCTTCTGTCATTTCTGTAAATTCTGCATATTCACAGTAACCTACTGTATTTACTACTGCATCAAAATGACCAACATCTTCATATAATTTTCTTAAAGACTCTTCGCTTGTAATATCAACTTTGTAATCACAAACTTCTCCTGAACGACTAGCTGTAATAACTTTGTGTTTCCCTAAACCACTTAAAGCAGCTTGTCCCATATTTCCTTTTGCACCAATTAAAATCACTGTTTTTTGATTATCTATTGACATTTAATTCCTTCTTTTTAAATTTTATGTATAATAACACACCAATCTAAGTATGTGAATACATAAAAACGTAAATATCATGCATAAAAGCACAAATGAGAAAAAATGACAAATGATTCAATGCAATTAACTAATTTATGTAAATTATATGGATTAGAAAACAAAAATGGTTTTGCTAATACATATATAGAGGAAATAAAACTATTTAAAGTCTCATCTAATGAAGAGCTAATGCCTCTTTTATACAAAAAGGGTTTTAGTTTTGTAGGTAGTGGTAAAAAAATTGGTTATATCAATAATGTAAAATTTGAACATGGTTATTTAGATTATTTAGTTATTAGCTCTCCTCAACCTGTAGAGTGTGAAACTTATATAATGGGAGATGAACCATTAGTCGGAATATATATAACTTTAGATATGAATAGATTACAAAAAGTAGTTAAGAAGTTTACTCAATTTGATTCATCAGATAAAATAGATAAAGAAGTAGGTTTCTCTATCACTTGTAATAATAGAACAGATGTTATTCAAAACATATATGGAAAATTCTTAGCAATACTTGAGGATGAAATTGAATCAGATATTTTAGCTAACGGTTTACTTGATGAACTTTACTATAGGATTTTACAAAGCAATAGTGGTTCTATGTTAATACAATTATGCCAAAAAGATAGTAATCTATCTAGAATATCAAGAGTTATTGATTATATTCTTGAAAACATTGAACAAAAAATTGATTTAGATGAAATGGCGAAATTAGCTGATATGAGTGTAAATAATTTTCATAAACTTTTTAAACAAGCAATGAATGATACTCCTATTCAATATATAAAGAAAATAAGATTAGAAAAAGCAAAACAATTAATAGCTTATAATAATATGAAAGTAATTGAGGCATCAAATGCAGTTGGATATGATAATGTTAGTCAATTTAGTAGAGAATTTAAAAGATATTTTGGACATCCTCCTAGTACAATTAAAAAAGTATGAGTAGAAAATTAAGAGCTCATTAATTCTCATAGAAGTGGCCTTTTTAGTCAAACTTAGTATAAATTATAAAGTTCAACAACTTATTCTTTTAGGAAATAGACATTACTTTGCAATCATTCAAATATATGAGATAAATAGTAAGTTCAAAACCTAGGAGATTGTGAACTTAATACCTCACATTACTGCTCAAATGCATACGATATGATTGTTAGCTTCATAAGATAATCCACAACATTTAACTACTTAAAATCTAAAGTTAATATCAAACGCTTTTCATTGACTATCAATCCTGGTGAACGGTGGACTAAGCCCGCATTTTCATTACCCTCCCAAAGCGTACCTTTGAGCAATGCAACATCGCCACAATCTAGTTGTTGGATATCATTTTCACTTTGGTAAAGGCCAGATTCACTGTCAGGCAAGCCGTTACAACTCCAACCCAGTTTTGTTTGATCAACCAGCTCATGTGGCAGCCATTCTGTGGCCATACCTTGATAGGTTGTCACAAGACGGCAAGGCACTTTGTCCACATGAAACTTAGGGCACATCGCTCGATCTAAAACTTTCAAACGCATGCCTGCTTGTTTAAGTTCAAACAAATAACAAAACATATCTACAAGCTCAGCAATATCTTCGCTAACTTCGGTCATATTGTTATCAAAAGATTCGCTAACACGCGAAAGTGCATCTTGTGGCGTTAAGACCATTTCCTTTTGAAATGTAGGATTCAATGCTAAAAATTCTTTTACCGAATATTGTAGAGTAGTAGACTTCTCACGTCGCCAAATGGCTATATTAATCTCTGCCTGATAGATATCGCTCAAAACCGTTGGCTGTTTATCCTGGGCCATATGTCGGGACATGCCTCCTGCTTGATTCCATTCACCAGCAAAATTGAGATTCTTTTCATTCATCGTCATTTTTCCTTTAACATTCATTGATGTTCATGTTCATCAAGCATATTTCTAATTTTTTTATACATATCTTTTGCATTTTTATTTGATAGTTTTTTTTCTTCAATCAGTTTTAAAACTTGATTTAATTCTTCAATAAAAGATACAATATCTTTTTTTGCTTCAACAATCTCTTCTTTTTCATTCCCTTTTTCTATTTCTTCATTTAATTCATCTAAAAAAGCTTGTGATTCTGGTAACATCACATTAAATATTATACTTTCTAATTCAACTTTTATATTTTTCACTTATTCCCTTATTTTTAGTTATTTTCATATCCAAATTTAATTGATTCTTCCTCTATTTTCTTTTTAACAAGTTCATGCTCCCAACCATGTCTTTTGGCAAAATTCTCAATCTCTATCTCTCTTTGTTCTAAGGTACAAAATATAAATATTCTTTTTAAAAATGGTTGAGGAATTTGTATTGCAACCATTTGAAAATAGTTCTCTTTACAGCTTTTAGAACAAAAAGCTTTATTCATAGGTATTTTTTTACCACAGTATGGGCAATTTGACATTATCTTTCCTTTTTATATACACAAGCTAAATCTAGGATTTTTGTTCTTTTTCATAAATCGGTCTACAATATATACAAAATCTAGCATGTGGTTTAGCTCTAAGCCTTTTTATCCCCACTGGTTCATCGCACATTTCACAAATATCATAAGTGCCATTCTCAATCTTTTTTAAAGCGGTTCAATCTCTCTTAACTCTTCAATTTGCTTTTCTCTAAGAATACTTAAATTATATGTATCACTTGAAAGCTCCGCAAAATCTGTCTCATCCCCTTTTGTGTCACGATGAAGCTCTTCAATAAAACCTTGACTTGATGTTGTTTCTTGAAGTAGTTTTTCTTTTTTCTCTAAAAGTTTGTTTTTTAACTCTTCTATATGCGCTTCTTTTAACATAACATTATCCTTTATTTAAAGTAGATGCCCCAGTTCATCTTTTTTTGTTTTTAAATAATTTTCATTAAATTTATTTATTTTTGTGATTGCAGGGATTCTTTCAACAATCTCTATCCCACTATTTTCAAAAAAGTTAATTTTCCTTGGATTATTTGTAATAAGTCTCATCTTTTTTAGACCCAATTCTTTTAAAATGTATTCAACTGCTTTATAATCTCTTTCATCTTCTTTAAAGCCTAGTTTTAAATTCGCTTCTACTGTGTTAAATCCTTGGTCTTGAAGATTATAAGCATTTATTTTATTTACTAGTCCAATATTTCTTCCTTCTTGTCTATGATAAATAACAAGACCACCTTGAGCTGAAATTAGCTCTAATGCCAAATCTAGTTGATTATTACAATCGCATTTTAAACTACCAATAGCATCTCCAGTTAAACACTCAGAGTGAATTCTCACCATTGGTATTTCTATTTGGGAAAAATTTTTACTCATAATTGCAAGATGTTCTTGTGAGCCATCTTTATATGCTTTGATGTCAAAAGTTCCATATTTTGTTGGTAAATTTGCAATTTTAGAAGAGATAATATTTTTTTTATTTTCTTTGTCTAAATATGATCTGAAAAAACAAGATTTAGTACCTGTATGACAAGCTGTATTACCGATTTGTTCTACAATTACTAAAAGTGTATCTTCATCACAATCAACTCTTAAATCAATTAGTTTTTGAATATGACCGCTTTCTTCACCTTTTTTCCAGATTCTGTTTTTACTTCTTGAGAAATAGTGAATAATTTTTGTTTCAATAGTCAAATCAAAAGCTTCTTTGTTCATATAACCCAACATTAATATCTCATTTGTTCCATACTCTTGGGCAATAACTGGAACTAATCCATTAGATTTTTTAAAATCAATATTCATAATTTACCTTCATATAATACATTTATCAATCACTCTTCTAAAAATTTGCAAACTAGTTGCAAGTTTGAAATTCTAGCAAACAAGATTTAAATGCAACTTAGTTGCATTTAAAAACTCTTTAGTTAAAATGCACCAAATTAAAAGGAAAATTTAGCATGGAAAAATTTATTATAAATTCTGCATTAGACATGCATCTACATTTAAGAGATGATGATATGTTAAAACTAGTGGGACCTCTAACATCAAAAAGTTTTGCAGGTGCACTTATTATGCCAAATCTTCTTCCACCAATTACTACAAAAGAGGCTTTATTATCATATAAACAAAGAATCAAAGAGTTTTGTAGAGAAGATGTTTTTACTCCCTATGTTACGATATTTTTTCAAGTGGACTATTCATACACATTTTTAAAAGATATAAAAGATGAAATAATAGCTGTGAAACTTTACCCTTTTGGAGTAACAACCAATAGTGAAACAGGTGTATCTTCAATGGATGTTGAAACTTTAAGACCAACACTTGAATCAATGAGTAAATTGGGAATTCCTTTATGTGTACATGGAGAAACAAAAGGTTTTGTTATGGATAGGGAAAAAGAGTTTTTACCTATTTATGAATCTTTAGCTATTAATTTTCCAAATCTTAAAATAATCATGGAACATATTTCAACAAAAGAAGCAATAGTTTTACTTAATAAATATGATAATTTATATGCAACTGTAACTATTCATCATCTTCTTTTAACCCTTGATGATGTTGCAGGTGGAATGTTAAATCCCCATAATTTTTGTAAACCAATAGTAAAAAGATATGAAGATAGAGATGCTTTACAAGAAGTTGTATTACAATCACATCCTAAAATTATGTTTGGTTCAGATTCAGCTCCCCACCAAAAGGAATTTAAAGAGTGTCATCATGGAGCAGCTGGAGTATTTAATTCGCCTATTGCTTTACAACTTCTAACTGAATTTTTTGAAAGAAATGGTAAATTAGATATATTAAATGCTTTTGTAAGTTTGAATGCACAAAGAATTTATAATTTAAAACCTATTTCTAAACCAATTACTCTAATAAAAAAAGATTTTATAGTTCCTTATTCTTATTCTTATAAAAATGAACAAGTAGTTCCAATGTTTGCAGGTAAAACTTTACTTTGGAGTATTGAGTGATAATAAGAAAAAAGTTCAAATTTGAAGGTGCCCATATAGCAAGAAATTGTTCAACAATCTGTAGTTTTTGACACAAAATTCTGAACAGTCTTGATGCTCTGTATTATAAACATTAATTTATAATAATATTAATATCAACTTCTAAATAATCAGCAATCCTAACTACATGAATTAAATTAAAATGTTTACAATTTTTATTATTCTCACAATCACAATAAAAACTAACAGAATTAAATCCTACATTTTGAGAGAATTCTAATTGAGATTCGCCTTTTTCTTGGCGATATTTTTTTACATTTTTAGATACTAATTTATAAAACTCATCTGCATCATCATAGATATTATTCAATATATTCACCCAATGGTTAATTTATATTTAAAGTTTATCGGTATAGAATATTTAAATCTTTCAGCTATAGATGAATAAAATCGAAAAGAGTACAAATGGAAGAAAGAAAAAATAATAATATATCTGCTCAAGAATATCTAAAAACATATATACAAAAAAAAGACCTAGCTTTTAAAAATAAACTATCTCATGATGGCTTACCTACAGATTTAAAATTTGGTGAATTTGAATTTGATATTGAAGATGGACATTATAAAATAAGTCAAACTTTTTATATAAATGATGAACAAAATCATAAAGAAGAAATGATTGAATTATCAAAACTATTAAATCAATTTTATAAGGAAAAAAATAATGGCATTAATTAAGTGTCCTGAATGCAAAAGTACAGTATCTGATAGTGCTGGTACTTGTCCTACTTGTGGAGCAAAAGTCGAAAAGGTTTTTAATGGAATAGAATATTTTATAAAGTATGCTTTTGCTTACTTCTTGGCTTTTTGTGCTTTAGGTTATATTATTACAATACTATTTGGATTAGAAGAACCAACTAGCTCTAATGTTACTTTTGGAGTAGGTATTTATATGGGGATTATTGCTCTTATTATTGGATCATTCATTCAACATAAAAAATTCAAAACTTTAAAAGCTCAAAATGGAAAGTAAAATAACTATTGTAAATCATCCATAATCAATTTTTTTAAATAAGCAGATTTACTCATACCTAATTCTTTAAACCTTTTTTCAAAGTCTTCGTAGTCTTTAATACTAAGATTTGTAGATACATTTTTAAACTTTGATTGTGCCTTTTTAAGACTTTCTCTTCTTTTTTTATCTTTTTTTGAAATTTTTTCTTTCTCTTTTTCTTCAGATAGAATAGTCTTTTTTATTTCATACATATCCTTTGATAAAGAAGCTATGTTATGGGATATTTTATCAATATTTTGTGCTGAAAAATCTTCCATTTTTTCTCCAAATAATGATTATTTATAATATTATATATAATCATTACTTAATACATACAATTGTAAAGTTTCTATATTCAAATTTAAAAGGAAAAACTATGCTTATTGAAATAAAACTAGTAAAACCAGTAGAGCCAGTTGGAGATTGTGCAACATTCTACTATGAAACTGAAAATGAGTATTTTATTGATGAAATAAAAAAATATAAATGTCCATTTAGATTAGCAATGTTTCTTGATGAAGCAATGGAAGAATTTGATGATATTAAAGAGCTAATTAGATTAGAACCTAATCAAAAAGTTGACTTACTTATTAATTTATTAGCTGAATCAGAACGAATGATTAAAGATCCTACTTTATTTGCATTTTCAGATAAATACCTGGAACAAACTTATTATTTAGATAAATATGGTTATGAAATTGAAATAGAAGAATCAGATCTTACAGAACAAAGTGATAGAGGCTATGAAATGGAAGTTGATAATTATCTGTATAAATAAGTTATTTAGATAAATATATTATAATTGATAAATTATAATATTAAAGTATTTTATGAAAAAGAATAATAATGATGTCCATATACCATTTTTTAATGAAGAAATTAAAATCCTTAAAAAAGGTAAGAACCCTATTGTAGTTTGTATTAATGGGTTTTTAACTGAAAAAGATAATAATTCATCAGAGAACTGGATAAATTCAATTGAGAGTATATTTCCAGATAGTACTGTTACTCATGTATTATGGGAATCTGAAAACCTGAAAAAAGTTTCTACTTTTATTTCTAAATTATATTCTATAAAACAATCAAGTTTTCTTCTCCTAATACCTTTTTCTTTGAGTTTTTTAGGAATATTACTTAAACCTGCAATTGCTTTTTTTACATATAAAAATAGTCCTTGGAATAAGGTTAGTAATAACGCAAATGAAGTTGGTAAACAATTAGCTCAATCATTAATAAATTCTAGCAACAATCAGTTCATACTAATTGGGCATTCATTAGGTGCAAAAGTAATTTGTACTTGTTTAAAAGAGTTAGAAAGAAACAACTATCATTGTATAAAAGAAGTACATTTACTTGCAGGTGCAGCTGATAGAGATTCGATTGACTTCAATACAATAAAAGATGTTGTTTCATATAAAATATACAATTATTACTCAAATAAAGATTACGTTTTAAAACTCTTATACAATACTAATAATTTTCTTAAACTAAAATTTTCATCATCACCCATTGGTCTAAAAAAAACTATGGATTCATTTAATTCTAAAGTTGTAGATATTGATGTATCAAATGAAATTTCCAATAAACTAAACAATCATTCCGATTACCATAGTAAGCTAAAAGAAATTATAATCCATACAACCAATTTGCGTACCACTGAATTAGATCCCTCTTCTCTTCAAAGTATTTAAATTTTGATTCCCTATTATATGAAGCTTTTACTCTATTTCTTTCCTTATGGGCTAAACAAGCTTCTATAATATCAGAATGAAAACCATGCTCTTTATAAAGATTGTGTGCAGTTGTTGAGAACATACTTCTAAAGCCATGTACTGTATGTCTATCTTTGTATCCAAGCCTTACTAATGTATCACTTAGTGTTGCACCTGATACACCTCTATCACTCTTTTGTGGAGAAGGGAATACAAACTCACTTCTATGTCTTGAATATGGCTCTATCTCTTTTATAATCTTAATTGCTTGATAGGGTAAAGGACAAACAAACTCTATATTCATTTTCATCTTTTCTTTTGGTATAGCCCAATAGCCCTTTTCTAAATTTAACTCATTCCACCTCATTAATCTAATATTCTCACTTCTTACAAATACATAAGGAAGTAGTTTAAAAATAAATATAGTACTTATATCACTTCTATATTTTTCACTTATTGAATTTATATCAATAAGTAATTGTTTAATATCTTCTGGTTCTATAAGTGCTGGAAGATGTGCATCTTTTTTATTTGGTACAAAAATTGATTTTTTATCTATATCTGCAATTATATTATGCTCTACATACTCATTTGTTACAGCGTACATATATATTTTATTTACTAAAGCTAGTAATCTATGTGCAGATTCTATTACACCTTTTTCTTGATACTTTTGCAAAGCATTTATAATATCTATTCTTCTAATATCTTTTATTGCAATATTTCCAAGCCAAATAGTGATATTTTTTAATATTCTTTTATTTTGAATAATTGTAGCTTCAGATTTACTCTTTTTTCTTAAATCCAACCACTCTTCAATAACATCACTTAAAGTTATTGTTTCAGATGTCTTTTTAACTTTTTTTATTGATATAGGATTTACATTATTAGCCAGTGAGTATTTAGCTTCATCTTTTTTTGTTCTTGCATCTTTTAAAGATACTGTAGGATAAATACCAAAAGACATAGATTTTCTTTTTCCACCATAAGTGAAGTCATATCTCCATGATTTTGTTCCATTTTTTTTAACTACAAAATAAAGACCTTCTCCATCACTTAGTTTGTAATCTTTTTCTTTAGCTTTAGCATTTTTAAGTTGCGTATCATTCAGGGGTTTAACGGTTCTTGCCATTTTATTACGGTACTCACTTTCTAAAAGTTTCTCAGTACCGTCAATAGTACCGTAAAAATACTGTAATTATTCTAAAAAGTTTGTAATTGATTGTTATTGTTTTGCAGTTTTAAACCCTATAAAGTATCGATTTTATAGGGTTTTTTGTGATTGTTTATTAATCTTTAGGAAGTAACTTTACAGGCACGATTTGAAATTCATCCATATTCCAAACATTGTTTGTAACATATGGTTCATTATCTATCCAATCATTTAATTCATCTTCACTTTCAAAATCAACAAATAGTGTAGAGCCAACCATTTGATCTTCTTCAATTAGAGCACCTGCATTGATTATTTTACCTTCAGCTATAAGTTTTTTTGCACCTGCTACATGAGCATCTCTTACTTCTAATCTTTTATCTAAAGCATTATCATTATCATAAGCAATTATTAAATATTGCATTGTATTCCTTTGGATTTATTTTAAGAATTAGCATTCTAGCATTAAAAAAGTATGATATTAATTATGTGTTAAAAAGAAGTCCAGTAGCAACTGCAAAACAGAAAGGGTAAAGAATAACATTAAAGTATCTAAATAGTAGTGTTATATTGATGTTTATTGGCATTACTTCATGAATCTCTAATCCAGAAGATAATTTTTGCATCATATTTAATTTAAAAGCCAGATCAAAAAACTTGATAAGAATAATACTTGACATCCAAAAGCCATAGTTTGATAGATATATTGATACAGCAAGTGTATAGAAAAATGTAACATGCAAGATAAAATATAAAAAGATATTTTTTCTAAATACTTGATAGTTATTGTAAATTAAACCATAAAGGTTATCATGTTTTTGCCAGTTTGACTCAAATAGTTCAAGAGCCATAAAGAGTAGTAATAAAGAGTATAAGTCCATTATTAAAAATCACAATAGAGCAAAAGCTCTATTGTCTATTTATCGTTAATTCTAAATTTGATTTTTTGATCTTTATAAAGACCAGTTCCAACTGGTATAGTTCTACCAATTACAACATTTTCTTTTAAGTCTTCTAATAAGTCCATTTTAGCACTTATTGCAGCTTCAGTAAGAACTTTAGTAGTCTCTTGGAAAGATGCAGCTGAAATAATAGAATCAGATGTAACAGCAGCTCTTGTAATACCTAATAATAAAGGATCAGCAATCGCAGGTTCTCCACCTAGTCTCATAATTCTTCTATTTTCAATTTGGAATCTTTTCTTAGAAACCATGTCTCCTACAATAAACTTAGTATCTCCACCATCAAGAATAGAAACTTGTCTTAGCATTTGAGATAAAATAACCTCAATATGTTTATCAGCAATATTTACCCCTTGAGATCTATATACTTGTTGTACTTCAGAAACAATAAAGTAATGTAATGCTTTTTCACCTAAAATTCTAAGTACATCATGAGAAGCAACTTGTCCATCAGTTAATGCTTCACCAGCATGAACAAACTCACCTTCGTGTACTAAAATTTGTTTAGATTTATCAACTAAATACTCTACTTTGCTACCTTTATCATCAGTTATGATAATTCTTTGTTTATTTCTTAAACTTTTTCCAAAAGAAACTACACCGTCAAATGATGCTAATACAGCAATATTTTTTGGTCGTCTAGCTTCAAATAATTCAGATACTCTTGGAAGACCCCCAGTAATATCTTTAGATTTTTGAGAAGCTTTTGGAGTTTTACCAATAATATCAGCTATCTCAACTTTTTGTCCTTCAGAAACAAAAAGAGATGTTTTAGGATCAAGTGTATATCTAATTAATTCATCAGATTCAGTTGCTAAAACAATAGTTGGTTTAAATCCAGCAGGAACATATTCATTAATAACTAATTTAGAAGTACCAGTTAAATCATCAAATTGCTCAGATGCTGTAATTCCTGGAATAATATCTTCAAATGTTACAGTACCAGCTTTTTCTGAAATAGTTGGATTTGCATATGGATCCCATTCTGCAATAACAACTCTCTCATCAGCTTCTGGTTTAGAAAGAATAGTCTCTTTTTCAACTTCTGTATTATCATCTAATTCTATAACAGAACCTCTTGCAATATAATGTCTTAATGCTTCTCTATCATCACCATCAACAATAACAGCAAAAAGTCCTTTTTCAACAACTTTATCTCCAGCTTTAATATCTGGTCTTCTCTCTAAATAATCTCCAGTTAATTTATAATATTTAACTGAACCTTTAGCTCCTGATGTAACTAAAGTAATAATAGGCGCACCATCTTCAACTTTTAATTCAGATGCGAAAGGAACTCGGTTTGGAACATTCCAACCGTCTTTAATCATCTCTACAATTGATTCATTTGCTTCAACTTCTTCACCATCAGCATATGGTAAATAAAGTTTACCTTCAATTTTACCAGATACACCTGCTAGCTCATTTGGTCTTGCAACATCATTTTTTCTTAAGTAGAATTTCTTCTCTTCTTTACCGTTAGTAATTGTCAAAATTGTCTCTTCATGAAGAGTCTCAGTTGTAATCTTACCTTTAAATGGTGCATTAATTTTTGGTTCAACAAGTAAAATACCTGCATTTCTTCTATTTGCAACAATTATTTTATCAGCTTTAGAAACATAAGTTTTGATATTATAATATCTAATAAACCCTTCTTTATCAGCTCTTAATTCTCTTTCTGTTTGAGTTGCACTTGCAGTTCCCCCAACGTGGAAAGTTCTAAGAGTAAGCTGTGTTCCTGGCTCCCCAATTGATTGAGCAGCAAGTACACCAACCGCTTCACCTGGATTTGCTTTTCTTTGCTCACCAAGGTTTAGACCATAACATTTTGAACATAATCCATTTTCAATTTTACAAGTTAAAGGAGTTCTAATTACTACAGATTTAACTTCTGAATCTTTTACAATTTTTGCATCTTCTTCAGTAATTAATGTACCTTCAGTAAACAAAATTTCATTAGATATTGGATCAATAATATCTTCTGCAATTACTCTACCTGTGATTCTTTCTTCTAAGCTCTCAGTTAATTCATTACCACTTGATAAATCAGTAATTTCAATACCTTCATGAGTCCCACAATCATCAGCTGTAATTCTTACATTTTGAGAAACGTCAATTAGTTTTCTAGTTAAGTAACCCGCATTTGCAGTTTTAAGTGCTGTATCAGCAAGACCTTTTCTAGCTCCGTGAGTAGAAATAAAGTACTCAAGTACATTTAGACCCTCTTTAAAGTTAGAGATAATTGGTGTTTCAATAATAGAACCATCAGGTTTAGCCATAAGACCCCTCATACCTGCAAGCTGTCTAATTTGAGCAGCAGACCCTCTAGCCCCTGAATCGGCCATCATATAAATAGAATTAAATCCATTTTTATCTGTTTCAACAAGCTCCATCATCTCTCGACCAAGTTTATTATTAACTTCTGTCCAGATATCAATAATTTTATTATATCTTTCTTGTTCAGTTAATAAACCTTGCTCAAATTGTTTTTGAACTTCAATAACATCTTTTTTAGACTTAGCAATATGCGCAGGTTTAGTTTCTGGAACTCTAATATCATCAATAGAAACAGAAATACCCGCATCAGTTGCATATCTAAAACCTAAGTTTTTAAGGTTATCCAAGAATCTTGGAGTAACTTCATATCCACCATGTTTATAAATATAATCAACCAAAATACCAATATCTTTTTTCTTTAAAATCTTATTCCATAATTCTAAAGGAACAAAATCAGGTAAAATATTATGAACAATTAATCTTCCAACTGTTGTATGAATAATTTTATCATTCATTTTTGTTCTGATTTTTGCATGTAAATCTACTTGTTTCATCTCTAAAGCGATAACTGCTTCATCAACACCAGTAAATAGTTTATGCTCACCTTTAACCCCATCTTTTTCTAATGATAGATAATAAATACCTAAAATCATATCTTGCGAAGGAACAGCAATTGCTCTCCCTGATGCTGGTAAAAGAATATTCATAGAACTCATCATAAGAATTTTTGCTTCTGCAATAGCTTCTTGTGATAAAGGTACGTGAACTGCCATTTGGTCACCATCGAAATCGGCATTAAATGCAGAACATACTAATGGGTGTAATTGAATAGCTTTTCCATCAATTAGCGTTGGGTGGAACGCTTGAATTGAAAGTTTATGAAGAGTTGGAGCTCTATTTAGCATAATTGGATATTCATCAACAATTTCACTTAAACATTCCCAAACTTCATTAGTCTCAGCTTCAATCATTCTTTTTGCTGATTTTAATGTAGTTGCATAACCTTTTTCTTCTAGTTTTGCCATCAAGTGTGGTTTAAATAATTCTAAAGCCATTTTTTTAGGAATACCACATTGATCCATATTTAAAGATGGTCCAACAACGATTACAGATCTTCCTGAGAAGTCAACTCTTTTACCAAGTAAATTCTGTCTAAATCGTCCTTGTTTACCTTTAATAATTTCAGATAAAGATTTTAAAGGTCTTTTATTTGCACCTTTAACTGCATTTGCAGTTTTTCCATTATCAAATAAAGCATCAACTGCTTCTTGAAGCATTCTTTTTTCATTTCTTTGAATGATTTCAGGAGCATCAAGTTCTGATAATCTTTTAAGTCTATTATTTCTGTTTATTACTCTTCTATAAAGGTCATTTACATCAGATACAGCAAATTTTCCACCATCAAGTGAAACAAGAGGTCTTAAATCTGGTGGAAGAACTGGTAGTTGAGTTAACATCATCCATTCAGGTCTATTTCCAGAGTTAATAAAGTTTTCAACAACTTTTAATCTTTTGATAATAGTTTTAGTTTTAGCTTCTGATTTAGTAGATTTCATATCTTCTTTTAAGCTATGTAATAATTCCATTAAATCAAGGTTTTCAAGTAAATCTCTTACAATTTGTCCACCCATATTAGCTTCAAAACCAGTATGTTCATAATGATCATAAATAGTTCTATATTGTTCTTCATTTAAAATGTCATATTTCATTACTTTTTTAGAATGTTCATTATCATAAAAAGCTTCACCTGGCTCATTTACGATATATGCTTCATAGTATAATACTCTTTCTAAATCTTTTAATTTAACACCAAGTAATGTACCAATTCTTGTAGGTAATGAACTTACCATCCAAATATGAGCAACAGGAGATACTAAATCAATATGTCCCATTCTGTGTCTTCGCACTTTTGCAGAAGTTACTTCAACCCCACATTTTTCACAAACAACACCTTTGTATCTCATTTTTTTGTATTTACCACAAAGACATTCATAATCTTTTACTGGTCCAAAAATTTTCGCACAAAATAAACCATCTCTTTCAGGTTTTAATGTTCTATAGTTAATAGTTTCAGGTTTTTTAACTTCTCCACATGACCAAGAAAGAATTTTCTCAGGACTTGCAAGTCTAAGTTGAAATGCTGAAAAATCTTGTGGTCTTTCTAACTCTTTTATCTCAATTGGCTCTAATACTGTATTTTTACTCATTATTTTCTACCTCGTCAAAAATCTCTACATCTAAACCTAAAGCTTTTAACTCTTTTGTTAATACAAAGAAAGTTTCAGGAACACCTGAATCTGGAACATTTTCACCATTTGAAATTGCTCTATAAGCTCTCGTTCTTCCTTCTACATCATCAGATTTTGTTGTAAGCATTTCTTTAAGAACTGAAGTTGCTCCATAAGCTTCCAATGCCCAAACTTCCATCTCTCCAAATCTTTGACCACCAAATAGTGCTTTACCACCAACTGGTTGTTGTGTTACAAGTGAATAAGGTCCAGTAGATCTTGCGTGAACTTTTTCATCAACTAAGTGATGTAGTTTTAGCATATACATATAACCTACATTTACTCTTTCTTTCATCTTATCACCAGTTTTACCATCAATAAGATTAGTTTTACCATCTAAGTCAATTTTTGCTAATTCAAATAGTTTTAAGAATTCGTCTTCTTTTACACCATCAAATACTTGAGTTGCAAATCTAACACCTTTTGTCCAATCTTGTGCATAATCAACTAATTCATCATCACTTAATTTAGCTAAAAACTCTTTACCATTCATAAGTTTTGCAACATCAGCAATTTCTGTCATCTTAGCTCTTAATTCAGATACAAATTCAGTCTTCTTAGCATCAAAGATATCTTGAATTTGAGTTCCAAGTCTTTTACCTACTAATCCTAAGTGAACTTCAAGAATTTGTCCAATATTCATCCGTGATGGAACTCCTAGTGGATTTAATATAACATCAACAGTTGAACCATCTTCTAAATATGGCATATCAACTTGAGGTACGATGTTAGAAACAATACCTTTGTTTCCATGTCGTCCTGCCATTTTATCCCCAACTTTGATTTTTCTCTTAGTTGCGATATAAACTTTAACTTGTTTGATTACACCTGATTGTAAAATATCATCATGCTCTAATACTTCAAGTTTTTCTTCATGGTCAGTTCTTAATCTAGATTTTTGATTAATAAAATACTCTTTTATATCGTTGTATTTTTTCTCAACATCTTTATCATAAGAAGATACTACTTTTTTCATAGCAAATCTATTTACATTTGCTAATACATCTAAAGGAATAACTTGACCTTTTTTATAAACTACATCATCTAAATCAACATCTTTAACTAATAGGGCTTTTGATAATAAATCATTGATTTTTAAAATCTCTTCTCTATCAAGCATTAATAGTTTATCATGATGTTTTAAATCAAGTTCAGCTTTTTCTGATTCTATTTCAGCAACTGCTCTTGAATCTTTTTCATAACCTTTTTTAGTAAATACTTTTACATCAACAACTGTACCTTCCATTGAAGTAGGACAGTAAAGTGATTTATTAATAACGTGACCTGCTTTTTCACCAAAGATTGCTCTTAATAGTCTCTCTTCAGGAGTTGGTTTAATTTCGCCTTTTGGTGTAACTTTTCCAACCATAATCATACCTGGCTTGATAAATGTACCAACTTTTACAATTCCTGATTCATCAAGATGTGTAATTGATTCATCTTTTACACCTGGTAAATCTCTTGTTATCTCTTCATTACCATGTTTAAGCTCTCTACACTCAACATCTTTTTCATAAATATGAATAGAAGTAAATGCATCTTCTTTAATTAATCTTTGAGATAATACAATCGCATCTTCGTAGTTATATCCATTCCATGGCATAAAGGCAACACAAGCATTAACACCAACTGCTAATTCACCTTTGTCCATTGAAGGACCATCAGCGATTACTTGACCTTTTTGAACTGTATCACCCTCTTTTACTGCAATTCTTTGCCCAAAAGATGTATTATTATTTGTTCTAACATTTTTATTTACACTATAATGGTCAATAAATGCACCATTTTCATCTTCACCTCTAATGTAAATATTTTTAGCATCAGCTTTTTCAACAACACCTGTTCTATCAGCTTTAATAGCTTCCCAAGCATCTCTTGCAACTGTTTTTTCTAAACCAGTCCCAACTATTGGAGCATTTGGTCTTAATAATGGAACGGCTTGTCTCATCATATTCGATCCCATAAGTGCTCTATTGGCATCATCATGTTCTAAGAATGGAATTAATGAAGCAGCAACTCCCATAACCATTTGAGAAGAGATATCAATTAAATTAACTTTAGATCTTTCTACAATTAAAATTTCACCATCTTGTCTAGCTTCAATTAAAGGTTCAACAATTTTACCATTGTCATCAACTTTAGTAGAACCAGGAGCAATTAATAATCCCTCTTCTTGGGTTGCTGTTACATAAATAATTTCATTTGAAACAATTCCATCTTGAACTTTTTTATATGGTGCTTCAATAAATCCTAATTCATTTACTTTTGCAAATGTAGATAATGTATTGATAAGACCAATATTTTGTCCCTCTGGAGTTTCAACTGGACAAATTCTTCCGTAGTGAGTTGCGTGAACATCTCTTACTTCAAATCCAGCTCTCTCTTTTACAAGTCCACCTTCACCAAGTGCAGAAAGTCTTCTTTTATGAGTAACTTCTGATAATGGATTAGTTTGGTCCATAAATTGTGATAATTGTCCAGATGTAAAGAACTCAGTAATTGTTGATGTAATCATTTTAGAGTTAACTAAATCATGTGGCATAATATCTTCTAATGTACCAGATAATGTAGTCATTTTGTCTCTAATTGCTTTTTGCATTTTGATTAAACCAGAATGCATTTCATTTGCAAGTAACTCACCAATAGCTCTAATTCTTCTGTTACCTAAGTGATCTCTATCATCGATATGACCATGACCAGATTTAACTTTTACAAGGTATTGAACAGTTTTAATAACATCTTCATAAGTAAGTGTTGTAACATATTCAGGAACATTTACACCTAACTTGTGGTTCATTTTCATTCTTCCCACTTTAGTTAAGTCATATCTTTCTGGATCAAAGAATAATTTTTTAACGAAATCTTTTGCGGCTTCTTTAGTTACAGGCTCACCTGGTCTCATTACTTTATAAATTCTAATAGCAGCTAAATCATTTTCATCTTCTAGTTGTTCAGTTTGTCTTAATAATTTTAAAGACTCAGCATCTGCAGCAAATGCATTGATAATAGAATCATCAACTCCTTCAGCTAAATCATTTGCAATATCAAAAGAATCAAAACCTAAGTCAAGTAATTTTTTTAATTTTAATTCATCTAAATGAGTTAAAGAATCAAATAATACTTCACCAGATTCTGGATCAAAAATTGTACCAGCAGTACTTCTGTCCATTAATAATTCAACTGGGTATTCAACTAATTTTAATCCACCATCAACTAATGCCTTAGCTTTTCTAGCAGTTAATCTTTTTCCAGCAGCAATTACTAAATTACCTTTGTCATCTTTAATATCAAATTCAACTCTTCCTGTAAAATCTTCAGGACTAAATTCAGTTAAGAATTTATTGTTTTTAATTTTAATATTTAAAATTGGGTAGAACATTTTGATAATATCTTCTTTAGAATATCCTAATGCTCTGAAAAGAATAGTTACAGGAACTTTTCTTCTTTTGTTGATTCTTACGTATAATACATCTTTTGCATCATATTCAAAATATAACCAAGAACCTCTATCTGGAATAATTTGTCCAGTATAGATCAATTTATTTCCAGCAGTATTTGATTCTTCTTCTTTGAAGATAACACCAGGAGATCTATGTAATTGGTTAACGACAACTCTTTCAACACCATTTACAATAAATGAAGTTCTATCTGTCATTAAAGGTATTTCTCTAACGAATAAAGATTGTTCTTTCATATCTTTAACGCCGATTTTTTCACCAGTTTTTTCGTTAAGATCCCAAAGTGTTAATCTTATTTTGATTTTTAATGGGATTGAGTAAGTAAGACCTCTAACCATAGACTCTCTTACGTCGTATTTTGGTTTACCCACTTCACTTTCTATATAATCAAGAGTAATTCTACCCTGAGCATCATGTATTGGGAAAATTGATTTAAATACTTTTTCTATTCCAGCATCAGTTCTGCTCTCTTTTCCGACCATTAAAAAGTTGTCATACGAATTTTGTTGTAATTGTAATAAATTAGGAATTTCAATATGTTGTGGATTTTTAGCAAAATCGACTCTAAGCCTATTACCAGATTTTAAAGAATTTAGCATAGTTCACCTTGTCAAAAATTTGATTTTTTTTTTGCTTTTTAGTATAAAGCACAAAAGCATCCCTAAAGGATAGGGTTAAAATTCCTCAAAATTTTAACCTTAGCCTTCAAAGATGCTATCTATATACAAGGCTCGTAAGCCTTGTATTACATAGAATGAATTACAAAAAAGTAATTATTTTAATTCTACTTTTGCACCAGCTGCTTCTAATTCAGTTTTAGCTGCTTCTGCATCTTCTTTTCCGATACCTTCTTTAACGATTGCACCAGCTTCTTCAGACATAGCTTTTGCTTCTTTTAATCCAAGACCAGTTAATGCTCTAATTGCTTTAATAACATTAATTTTTTTGTCTCCTGCATCAACAAGAACAACATTAAATTCTGTTTGTTCTTCAGCAGATTCTACAGCTGCAACAGCTCCACCAGCAACTGCAACAGGTTGTGCAGATACACCAAATTTTTCTTCGAATTCTTTAACTAATTCTGATAACTCTAATACAGATAAACCAGAGATGTATTCTAATACGTCTTCTTTAGAAATTGCCATTTCTTTTCCTTATATATTTTAATTTTTATTAAATAATTGTTGCTTATTAAGCAGCCTCTTCTTCTTTTTTCTTTCTAAGAGCATCAAGCCCAATAGTAAAGTTCGTAACTGGAGCCATCCATGTAGCTGCAAGCATACCAAGAAGTTGTTCTCTTGATGGTAACTTAGCAAATGCATTAACAGTAGCAAGATCAGCGATTTTACCTTCAATGATACCAGATTTGATAGCAAATTTATCTTTGTTATCAGATGCAAACTTATCAGCTACTTTACAAGCTGAGATTTGATCTTCAGACCATAAGAAAATGTTTGTACCAGTTAATTCGATATCACCTAACTCAGCATTTTTTACAGAAACAGCAACAAGAGTATTTTTTGCAACTTGTACTTTAGTTCCATTATCTCTAGCGTCTTTTCTTAATACTTCTAACTGTTTATGAGTTAATCCTTTATAATCACAAACTACGATAGCTTGAGACTCTTTGAATTCAGAAGTTAAGAAATCAACGATTTCTGATTTTTGTTGTTTAGTCATCATTATATATTTCCCCCTTTCAAAACATCCAACTTCGGCGGGTTTTACAAGATACGGGGGTATCTAACCAGCTGTCTTCAGTTTTATATCAGTGCCTTGAATAACACTCAAAGATATTGATTAAATCAACATCTTTGAATGTTAAAATTTCTTTTAACAAGTTTTCAGATAAAAAAATCTACCTGAAAACTTAAATAAACAAAAGTAAAACTTACTTTTATTTACCCTTTAATATCCATAACTTCTAATACTTCTAATGAAATAGATGGTGACATAGTTAAAGAAATTGCTGCATTAGTAACATATCTACCTTTTGCAGTTGAAGGTTTTGCTTTATTAATTGCACCTACAAATGCTTTGATATTTTCTACAATTGCTTCATTAGAAAAAGATACTTTTCCAACTGCTGCTTGCATATTACCTTTTTTATCAACTCTATATGTAACTTGACCACCTTTAGCATCATTAACAGCTTTGTTAACATCCATTGTAACAGTTCCAGTTTTAGGATTAGGCATTAAACCTTTTGGCCCTAAAATTCTACCGATTTTACCAACCATTCCCATACAATCAGGAGTAGCTATTAAAACATCAAAGTCAATGTTTCCAGCTTGAATTGATTCTACTAAATCATCATTACCAACAATATCAGCACCAGCTGCTTTTGCTTCATCCATTTTTGTTCCCTTAGCAAAAACTGCAACTCTTACAGTTTTACCAGTACCGTGAGGAAGAACAACTGCACCTCTAATCATTTGATCAGCGTGTCTTGGATCTACATTAAGATTAAGTGCAACTTCAACACTTTCATCAAATTTAGCTGATTTTAATTCTTTTACACAAACAACTGCTTCTGCCAATGTGTATTTTTTATCTTCAATTTTTTCTAATAAACTTTTATATCTTTTTGAAACTTTTGCCATTTTACTCTCCGCAATTTTATTTTTTTTTGCTACCGCCGTATGAGCCTGGTGGTAAGGCTAATGAAAAGAAATATTAAATTTCTGTTTCAATTCCCATTGATCTAGCAGAACCTGCAACAATTTTTGCAGCTTGTTCTTTATCATCAGTATTTAAATCTTTGATTTTCATATCAACGATTTCCATAACTTGATCTTTAGTTAATTTACCAATTTTGTTTTTAAGTGCGTTATCGCTACCTTTTTTAACACCTGAAATTTTTTTAATTAAGTCAGTCATTGGTGGTTGTTTAACTAAAAATGTAAAACTTTTATCTGTATAATAAGTAATTTCAACAGGAATACTAAACCCTGCTTTATCCTTAGTTTTTTCATTGAAAGCTTTACAAAATTCCATAATATTGATTCCTCTTTGTCCTAATGCAGGACCAACAGGTGGTGATGGGTTTGCAGCACCAGCAGGAATTTGAAGTTTTAAAACACCAGCTATTTTTTTAGCCATCTTTTCTCCTTTTAAATTTGTTGTTTAATGATTTAGACATTAGGCAAGAAAACTCAGAAGCTAATTTTATTGCCTAATGTCTATATTCTAAAAGAGTATTTAAACTACTCTTTCTACTTGTGTATAAGAAATCTCTACAGGAGTATTTCTCCCAAAAATTGATACATTTAATTTCAGTATACCTGAAGCTATATCAAAATCTTCAACTATTCCATTAAAGTTTGCAAATGGACCTTCATTGATTCTAACCATTTCACCATCATCAAATGAAACTTTTGGTTTAGCAGCAGCTCTATTATTAACTTTATCTAAAATAGAATTGATATCTTTTTCAGATAATGGTGTAGGTTTTTTAGACTCACCAATGAATCTTCCAACTTTTGGCATTGATTGAATTCTATGCCATAAAGCAGTATCTAAATCAATTTTAGCAAAAGCATATGCTGGATATAAAGGTCTTTCAACAATTGTTTTATTACCTTTTTTTACTTCGATTAAATCTTCTGTTGGAACTAATACCTCAGCAATTTTACCATCAGCCATTTCATCAGCTAATCTTGCTAGTGCTCTTTTCACTGTTAATTCACTACCAGAGTGAGTTTGAATTGCATACCATAAATGTGCCATTATTATTCCTTAGTTTATTACTGAAGACAAGCTAAAAGACATCACAGCATCAATTAGAGCTAAAAACAATGAAATAACTGTTACTACTACAAATACAGAAATATAAGCAGATCTAATTTGTTCTTTAATTGGAAAAATTACTTTTCCTATCTCTTCTCTTGCATTCTTATAATATGTTTTTAACTTACTCACAATCGACTCCAGAGTTATAATTATTTAGCTTATAAATATTTTTTAAAAAAGTTATTTTTACTACTTTAAGAAATATTTAGTGGCAGGCCAGGAGGGACTCGAACCCCCAGCCATCGGATTTGGAATCCGGCGCTCTACCATTGGAGCTACTGACCTGCTTAAAAAGATAAAGGGGTTAAGTAAAGTCTTACGACTTTAACTTAACTTCTTTATGAATAGTGTGTTTTCTTAATCTTGGACAATATTTGTTAACCTCAAATTTCTCAGTATGAGTTTTTGGGTTTTTCCAAGTAGTGTAGTTAATATCTCCACTTTCTTGACATTTTAATCCGATTTTTATTCTAACTGCTGCCATATTAATCCTTACGCGATAACTTCAGCAACAACTCCAGCACCAACAGTTCTTCCACCTTCTCTGATAGCGAACTTAGTTCCCTTTTCAAGAGCGATAGGAGCAACTAGTTTAACTGTCATTTCTACATTGTCACCTGGCATAACCATTTCTGTACCTTCAGGTAAAGTACAAGAACCAGTTACGTCTGTTGTTCTTACATAAAACTGTGGTCTATATCCAGAGAAAAATGGAGTATGTCTTCCACCCTCTTCTTTAGAAAGGATATAAACTTCTCCTCTAAATTCTGTATGTGGAGTAATTGTTCCTGGCTTAATAAGAACTTGTCCTCTTTGTACATCTTCTTTTTTGATACCTCTTAAAAGAATACCTGCATTATCTCCAGCTTGACCTTCGTCCATTTCTTTTCTGAACATTTCAATACCAGTTACAGTAGTTTTTTGAGTATCGTGGATCCCAACGATTTCAATTTCTTCACCTAATTTAATAGTTCCTTTTTCAATTCTACCAGTAACAACAGTACCTCTACCTTGGATAGTAAATACGTCTTCTACAGGCATTAAGAATGCTTGATCAGAATCTCTAACTGGAGTTGGGATATAAGCGTCTACTTCATCCATAAGTTTATAGATTTTTTCAGACCATTCACCAGCTGCACCAGCTTTTGCTTCTTCTAATGCTTTAAAAGCAGAACCAGCAATAATTGGAGTATCATCACCTGGGAAATCATAAGTAGATAATAATTCTCTTACTTCCATTTCAACAAGTTCTAACATTTCTTCTTTATCTTCGTCATCAAGTTGATCTTCTTTATTTAAGAAAACAACGATGTAAGGTACACCTACTTGTTTAGATAATAAGATGTGCTCTCTAGTTTGTGCCATAGGTCCATCAGTTGAAGCGATAACTAAGATAGCTCCGTCCATTTGTGCAGCACCAGTAATCATGTTTTTAACGTAATCGGCGTGACCTGGACAATCTACGTGTGCATAGTGTCTAGTTTCAGTTTCATACTCAACGTGAGAAGTAGCAATAGTAATTCCTCTTTCTCTTTCTTCTGGAGCGTTATCGATTTGATCGTAATCCATTGTTGCTTGACCATTTTTTAGTCCAAGAACCATAGTGATCGCAGCAGTTAATGTAGTTTTACCGTGGTCAACGTGACCAATAGTACCAATATTTACGTGTGGTTTACTTCTGTCAAATTTTTCTTTTGCCATAGAATTTTTCCTTTAAAAGATTTAATTAAATTGCCCTCTGAGCAGATAAGCCCAAAAGCTGATCTATTCAGAGGGGTATTGTGAGACATTCACATAAGTTAAATGTACGAATACAACTAAATTATGTTAACGGGACGCAATTATACATTAAAAAAGATTACAAGGAGATTACAATGTAGTAAAAGAGTTATAATTTTTGCAATTTATATAACTCAGCTCCCAGAATCAATAAAAAATAAATGGAGCGGGAGACGAGACTCGAACTCGCGACAATCTGCTTGGAAGGCAGAAGCTCTAGCCAACTGAGCTACTCCCGCTCATTTAATGGTGGTGAGGGAAGGATTTGAACCTTCGAAGCCGTAGGCGGCGGATTTACAATCCGCAGGATTTGACCACTCTCCAACCTCACCGGTTGAAATTATTAATCTGGTCTAGCGCTGTTCTTCAAAATGAAGATTTCGCAGACTTATAACTTATATGGAGCTGGTGAAGGGAGTTGAACCCCCGACCTGCTGATTACAAATCAGCTGCTCTAGCCAACTGAGCTACACCAGCATATAAATATATTTACAAAAATGGTGGCGCGGGGCAGAATCGAACTGCCGACACAAGGATTTTCAGTCCTTTGCTCTACCGACTGAGCTACCGAGCCATCGTTTTTGGACTGAAATTATAATGTCTATCATATTAATTCTAGCTTAAAGTACCTACAAGATTTTTAAATTCTTCTCCCCTATGCTTATATGAGGTAAATTGGTCCAAAGAAGCGGCTGCTGGCGAAAGCATTCCTATACTATTTTCACAGAATAATTCATCAATTTTTTCAACTGCTTTGGCTAAATATCTCAATGCAAAAACTTCAATCTCAAATTTATTTGCTAATTGAAATATTTTTTCATCATTTGAACCAATTGCAAAAATTGTAATATCATAATTTTTCATTTCTTCAAATAAAGGTTTTAAATTTGCACCTTTATCATCACCACCTAAGATAAGATTTATTTTTTTATCTTTATATGGCTTTAATGCATTTATTGTTGCATCAACATTTGTAGCTTTACTATCATCTATCCATAATCTATTTTTTTTATCGAAAAATTCTTCAACTTTATGTTTTCCAACAACAAAAGAATTTATAAGTTCATAATCCAATTCATCAAAAAGTATTTTGCTACTTATTAATGCCATGATTGAATCTAAAAGAAATGGTTCTTTGAATTTTATTTTTTCTTTTTCTATTCCAAACTCTTTACATAAACAATCACTATTTTTATAAGTAATCACACAAGCATCAGTTTTGTAATTTTTAAATTCTTCTGGAATAATTGCAATTTCACTTTCTAACATAAAATCCAAGGGTTTTAATTTGGCTTTTTTGTACTCATCAAAACTTCCATGCCAAGTAATATGATCTTCACTTACAGGAAGAAGTATATATATATTTGCTTTTGCTTTGTTAGTATAATAATTTGTAAAAGATGAAGTTTCCAATATCCAAATATTTGCATCTTTATTTAGCTTAGCCAAGGGTGTTCCAATATTTCCACCACAAACACTACCTTTTTTTTCTAATAGATGTTGAGTCATTTCAGTTGTAGTTGTTTTACCATTTGTTCCAGAAATCCAAATACTAAAAGGCATATCATCTGCAAATAAATCATATTCACTTATAATGTTCTTAGAATTCTTAACCATATGATTAGAAGGCATTATGCCAGGACTTACAACAGTAATATCATTTGAAGATTTATCATAAGTTTCAAAATCACTATCATCATATAATTTAACATCATCAAAAGCTTCTTCTATAGCTTTTGCAGTAAGTCCTTTACCTAAAACTCTAATCATATTTTCCTCTATCTTAGATTTGTTTATCTAATTTTAAAACTTAATAGTGCAAAAAGATTTGCCATAAAAGCTATAATCCAAAATCTTACTATTATCTTATTCTCTTTCCATCCTTTATGCTCAAAGTGATGATGAATAGGAGCCATTAAAAAAACTCTTTTTTTTCTTAATTTAAATGAACCAACTTGTAATATTACAGATACTGTTTCTACTACAAAAATAAGGCCAATAAACAAAAGTAATATTTCACTTTTCCCTACAATTGCCATATATCCCATAAAACCACCTAAAGGTAAAGAACCACTATCTCCCATAAATACTTCAGCAGGATGAGAGTTGAACCAAAGAAAAGCGATCAATGCTCCTATTATAGAAGAGCCTAATATTGCTAATTCTCCTGCTAATTTTATATTTGGTACAAGTAAATATGCACTAAAAATTGCATGTCCAGAAATATATACTATGATTGATAAAGTAAAAAATGAAATAATTGAAGGGACAGTTGCTAATCCATCAAGTCCATCAGTCAAATTTACAGCATTAGAGGTGGAAACAATTACTAACATCCAAAAAACTATTGAATAAATTCCCATATCAAAAAGAGGTAACTTATAAAAAGGAATATATAGTTCTGTAGTATGAGCATAATAGTAAAGTGTAGCTGATACTAAAAAAGCACAAATAAACTGCAATATAAGTTTAGCCCTAGCACTAAGTCCTGCTGAGTTTTTTTGTTTGAAAATTTTTGATAAATCATCTTGCATTCCAATTAAACAAAATAATACAAGTGTCAAAAGTCCACCTACAACATAAAAGTTATTAAGTTTCACTGTTAATAAAGTAGCAATTAAAGTTGAAAAAACAAATACAACTCCACCCATAGTAGGAGTCCCACATTTTATTTGATGAGATTCAGGTGCATACTCATATATAGGCTGATTAGCCTTTTTATTTTTTGCCCATTTAATAAATCTTGGCATTAAATACATAGTTAACAAAAATGCAATTAAAAAGGCCATTCCCGCACGAACTGAAATATATTGAAAGATATTAATATCAAGATGTCTATAGAACCAGTAAAACAAATTTAAACCTTCGTTTAGATATAATCTCCGGATTATAATATATTAATAATTTTAAAAGGTTTAAATAATGACAAATAAAACAATTCTAATCATAACAGATGGTATTGGTCATAATAATTCATCAGATTTTAATGCCCTAAAAAATGCAAATACTCCAACTTATGATTATCTATTTAAAAATCTACCCTACTCTTTAATCCACACTTATGGAACTCATGTTGGTTTACCAGATGGACAAATGGGAAATAGTGAAGTAGGACACATGAGTATAGGAAGTGGAAGAGTTTTATATCAAGATTTAGTAAAAATTAATTTAGCAATAAAAAATGATACACTAAAAGATAATGAACTTTTAAACTCTACTATTAAAAAATCAAACAATATTCATCTTTTAGGATTAATTAGTGATGGTGGTGTTCACTCTCATATTAATCATATAATAGCATTCGCCAAGCTTTCTAAAAATCTAGGGAAAAAAGTATTTATTCATATAATAACGGATGGTAGAGATGTTGCTCCTAATTGTGCTAAGAAATATATAAAAAGCATAGAAAATATTTGTGATGACGATATATCTATTGCTACTATTTGTGGAAGATATTATGCAATGGATAGGGATAATAGATGGGACAGAATAAAAAAAGCATATGATGCCATTGCTTTAGGTATTCCAAAAACAAATGAAGATATAAATAAATATATTGATGATTCATATAATAATGATGTTTTAGATGAATTTATTGTTCCTGTATCTTTAAACAATTACAATGGATTTGAAGAAAATGATGGAGTTATTTTTTGTAACTTTAGAAGTGATAGAATGAGAGAAATGTCAAATGCAATAGCAAATAAAAACTTTTCCCAATTTCCAAGAGTAGAAAAAAGTCTTAACATCGTAACAATAACTGAGTATGACAAGAACTTTCCTCTTCCTGTTCTTTTTCCAAAAGAGACTCCTAAAAATACCTTAGCCGAAGTTATTTCTAATAATGGTCTTAAACAACTTCATACTGCTGAAACTGAAAAATATGCTCATGTGACTTTTTTCTTTAATGGTGGATTAGAAGAACCTTACTTAAATGAAACTAGAGTATTGATTCCATCTCCCGATGTTGCTACTTATGATTTAAAACCACAAATGAGTGCACCTGAAGTTGGAATAGAAGTTAGACGAGCTATGGATGAAGAGTATGATTTTGTTGTTGTAAACTTTGCTAACGGGGATATGGTAGGACATACTGGTATTTATGAAGCAGGGATAAAAGCTGTTGAAGCTGTTGATTTAGAACTTGGAAAAATAATAGAAAAAGCAAAAGAGAGAAATTATAATATTGTTTTAACCTCAGACCATGGTAATTGTGAAATGATGAGAAATGAGAGTGGTGAAACTTTGACAAATCATACAGTGGGAGATGTTTACTGCTTTGTAATATCTGATAAAGTAAAAGAGGTAAAAACAGGAAGTTTAAATAATATTGCACCAACAATATTAAAACTAATGAATCTTGATATTCCTCAAGAAATGGATGAAGCTTTAATATAAGCGTATACCTATGTCTATATTTAAAATTAATAAACTTAAAATTAAAAACAATAATCAAGAGTTAGTTAATTTAAGTTTTGAAATAAACAAATCAATGGCACTAATAGGTGAAAGTGGAAGTGGAAAATCACTTACACTAAAAGCTATTTTAAATCTTTTACCATCAAATTTAAAATCTATTATCAATATAGATCCTATTAGTGAACTTAATAAAGAAAACATAGGTTTCATACCTCAAAATCCATTTACATCTTTATCTCCCATGACAAAAATTTCTAATCAATTTTTTTGTAAAGAGATTAAAAAAATAGAAGTATTAAAATTAGTTGGCTTAGATAAATTTGTTTTAAACAGATTTCCAACCCAATTAAGTGGCGGACAACTTCAAAGAGTTGTAATTGCAATTGCAATTAGTCAAAATCCAAGCTTTTTATTACTTGATGAACCAACAACAGCACTTGACACAAAAAATAAAGAGGTAATATTACAACTTTTAGAAAAGTTAATTAAAGAGTTAGATTTAAGAATATTATATGTTACACATGATATCTATTCTATAAAAGATTTGTGTGAAGATATTATAATTTTAAAAAATGGTAAAATAATAGAAAGTGGTAAAACAAAAGATGTTTTATCTAATCCAAAAAATGAATATACTATTGAATTAATAAATTCAAACTTTATAAATAAAAAATTCAGGGAAGCATAATGATAAAATATATTTTAGGAATTATTACAATAATTGGACTATCAGTCGTATCTTGGCTAGTTTATTTATATCTCAACTTAAGATTTGATATTGATAAAATAGTTAATTATAAACCACCTTTGACAACTCAATTTTTTGATAAAAATGGTGAATTAGTAGCCAACATTTTTGAGAAAGAAAACAGACTTTATGTAGATTATGATGATATACCGCCAAGAGTAATTGAGGCATTATTAGCTATAGAAGATACTCAATTCTTCGAACATGGAGGAGTAAACCTTGATGCTATTAGTAGAGCTTTAATTAAAGATATAAAAGCTGGAAAATTAGTTGAGGGAGCTAGTACATTAACACAACAATTAGTCAAAACTGTTTTACTTACTAGAGAAAAAAAACTTATAAGAAAAATCAAAGAAGCCTTACTTTCAATTAGAGTTGAACAAGTATTAACAAAAGAAGAAATTCTGGAACGATATTTCAATCAAGTATATTTTGGCCATGGATACTTTGGTATAAGAACAGCAGCACTTGGATACTTTAAAAAAGAACTTTATCAATTATCATTAAAAGAAATTGCAATATTAGTTGGTCTTCCTAAAGCTCCTAGTTTTTATGACCCAACAAGAAATTTAAAGTTCTCACTTGCAAGAGCAAACCAAGTTGTAAATAGATTAAAAACTCTTGGTTGGATAAATCAAAATGAATACCAAGAAGCTACAGATTCTGTGCCAACTGTTTATAACCAAACCCTAACTAAAAATAAAGCTCCATATATTGTTGATTATGCCTTTAAAGAATTAAGAAAAAATATTCCAAATATAAAAGAAGAAGGATATATAATTAATTTGACTATTGATTTAAAAGCACAAGAAATAGCAAGAGAAGCTTTAAAGCTTTCATATAATAATATTATTAAAAGAGATCAATACTTTAGATCTCAAGCTTTCAAAGGCTTAGAAGTTTATCCTATAAATTTAATAGAAGAACAAGAAGCATTTACAAAAACTTTAAATGGTGGACTAATCACAATTGAAAATAATACTGGGAAAATTCTAAGTTTAGTAGGTGGTGTTAATTATAGAGAGTCTTCATTTAACAGAGTTATACAAAGTCAAAGACAACCAGGAAGTGCTGTAAAACCATTTATTTATCAACAAGCTTTAGATTTAGGGTACTCACCTGCAAGTCTTATAGCAGATATTTCAAGAACATATGAATTTGATGATGAAGAAACAAAAAAAGCTAACACAGAAAATCCTGATGCAAATGAAGCAGATGATCAAGTAACAGAAGAAACAGATGAAGATACAAGTAAAAAAAGATGGCAACCTAAGAATTATGAAGAAGATTATAAAGGATTAATTACTTTAAGAGAAGCATTAGTTCACTCACGAAATCTTGCCACAATTAATTTAGTAAATGATATAGGCATTGATGTTATTTATAAAGGATTAAAGACATATGGATTTAATGATTTACCATTTGACTTATCAATTACATTAGGAAGTTTTGGGGTTTCTCCAATGGAATTTTCCCAAACCTACTCTATGTTTTCAAATAATGGGATTCAAGTAAAACCCTATATTGTTAGTTCTATTACTAATCGATACAAACAAACTGTAAATTTTGAACCAGAAGAAAAATTTGTAACAACACCTGAACAAGCTTATTTAATGACAACAATATTAGAAGATGTTGTAAATAAAGGGACAGGAAGAATGGCAAATGTTGAGGGAATTGAGATTGCTGGGAAAACGGGAACTTCAAATAACAATATCGATGCATGGTTTTGTGGATATACTCCTACTTTACAAACAATTGTTTGGTTTGGAAATGATGACAATAAACCTATGAGAAGAAGTGAAACAGGAGGAAGAGCAGCAGGACCAGCTTTTGCATATTTTTATAAAAACTACTTGAAACTTCACCCTGAAATTAAAAGAAACTTTTCACAACCAGATAATGTTAAAACTACTACATTAAATGGACAAAAAGAGTACTATACAGAAACTTCAAAACTTCCATTAAATAAATCAAGACTTCTTGAAAAAGATCAAGTTCAATTTTAAAAACTAGGCATAAAAAAAGCTTGGCTAAAAAGCCAAGCTTTTAAAAACTTATTCTTGTTATTAACAAGAATAAGTACTCATGAATTCAAACGCAGTAGGTCTAGCTTCATCAGGCCAAACTTGAGTTTCAAATTTATAGTGTTGGTATGTATCTATCATATCTTGAGTAAATACAGGTTTTAAGAAATCATTATCTCTAATTAATGCTTCTAAAGAACCTCTTAATGTATGAGGCATTTGAGGAATTTTTCTCTCTCTAATTTCATCTAAAGGCATTTCAAATAAATCTTCATCCATTGGACCAATTGGTTCAACTTTATTAGCAATACCATCAAGTCCAGCCATTAACATAGCTGCAAATCCTAAATAAGGACAAGAAGTAGAATCTGGAAATCTCATTTCAATTCTAGTAGCTTTTTCACCTGCTCCATAAGGAACTCTACAAGAAGCTGATCTATTTTGAGAAGAGTAAGTTAAGATTGAAGGAGCTTCAAATCCTGGAATTAATCTTTTGTAAGAGTTAGTTGATGGGTTAGTAAATGCAGCAACTGCTCTAGCATGTTTAAAAATTCCACCAACATAATGTCTAGCTGTTTCAGAAAGATTTCCATACTCACCCTCTTTGTAGAATAAGTTTTTACCCTCTTTCCAAATTGATTGATGAACATGCATACCATTTCCATTATCACCGTAAAGTGGTTTTGGCATAAAAGTACAAGTTTTACCATTTAAGTGTGCAACCATTTTACAAACATATTTATATTTTTGAACATTATCCGCAGCTTCAATTAAGTCACCAAAAACAATACCAATTTCACCTTGTGCTTGAGCAACTTCATGATGTCCTAAAATAACTTCTAAACCAACTTGTTCTAAAACTAGCATCATTTCAGCTCTTAAATCAACCATTGAATCTGTTGGTTGAACTGGAAAGTATCCACCTTTAGTTCTTGGTCTATGTCCTGTATTTCCACCTTCAATATCTCTTGAATCTGCCCAACAACCCTCTTCTGAATCAACTCTAAAATAAGACTCATTAATACTATCTATAATTTTTACATCATCAAAAATAAAGAATTCATTTTCAGGTCCAAAATAAGCAACATCACCAACACCAGACTCACTTAAATGAGTTAATGCTTTTTTAGCAATTGATCTTGGACATTTTTCGTACATTTCACCTTTATAAATATCATAAACATCACAAATTACAATAATTGTTGAATCTGCTGTAAAAGGATCTAAAAATGCTGTTGCAACATCTGGTTTTAATAGCATATCTGATTTATTAATTGGTTGCCATGCATCAACTGATGAACCATCAAATGGTAAACCATTTGTTAAATTACCTTCATTTACCGCACTCATCATATAAGTTACATGATGCCACATACCTTTCATGTCTGTAAATCTAAAATCTACAAATTTTACTTCATTTTCTTCACAATATTTAAAAAACTCTTCAGTATTGTTAACAAATTTACCCATACATAATCTCCTGATATTTTAATTTATCATATCTTATCAAAATTAAGTTTATAAATTACCAAATTTTTGTATAAAAAATAAACATTTATTATATTATTTAAAAGATATTTTATAATTCATCTGGTTAAAAACTAACCAGCATTCTTTCTCTCTTCTCATATGTTGCCACTTTAGTAAAACCAAAAGATTTTACATAACTTATTACTTCTTCATACTTAAAACCTATTTGATCAACACTATGTGCATCAGAACTAAGTGTTATAGGAATATCAAGTTCATAAACCAATTCTAAAATATCTTTTGAAGGATAAATTTCTTTTATTGGTTTTCTTAATCCCGCTGCATTTACTTCTATTGCCATATTAGATTTCTTTATCTCTTTAAGAGCATCTTTTGCTATTGTTTTTATATCTTTTTTAGGTAGATACTTAAAAATCTTTATTAAATCAATGTGCCCTACAATATCAAAATACTTTGATTTTGCAAGAGCTTGAACTGTATCAAAATAATCTTGCCATATTTTATCAATATCATTATTCTCATACTTGCCAATAAATTCTGGGTTATCAAAACCCCAACCATCTAAAAAGTGCACAGAACCAATAAGATAATCAACTTTTGCATTTAAAATTTCATCTAGCATTTTTATATTTTGCATAAAATCAACTTCATATGCCAATAAAATTTTTATTTGCTTTTTATACTTATCTTGTAGTTTTTTAACTTCATTTTCATAATAATCTTTTTGAGAAATATTAAGTCTATATTCCTCATCAAAGTCCATAGGGGCATGTTCAGAAAAGCCAAATTCGTCAATTCCTAATTCAATTGCTTTTTTTACATACTCTTCCATTGTTCCAGTTGCATGGTTACAAAGAGTTGTATGATTATGCAAATCTACTCTCATGCCAATATTCCAGAACCTGCTATTTTAGTACTTCTATCTTGGGCATAAACCCTTTTACCATCCAAAATATCATATTTCCAAATAGGAGCAGATTTTTTAAAATCTTCCACAAAGTCATCTATTAATTCTAAGGCAACTCTTCTTTTAGGAGAACAAACAGCCGCAATATATGAACTCTCATGATTTAAAACATCACCACGACTGTGTGCCATAAGCACAATTGCATTTTGAGAATTTGCCTTATCTTGCCAAGAGTTAAACCAATTATTTAAAATTGGTTCATAAATATCAAAAGACAAACCTTCAATACCATCTTCATCCCTTACAACTCCCACAAAAGTGATAATTGCACCATAATTGGAATTTTTAAACTCTTCGTACCAAGCATTTGTAATATTTTCTACAGGCAAAGCCCCATCAAAAAGTTGTAATTTTCTATCATTATTCATTATTTATTATTCACTTTTCATTAAATTTTTCATCCACCACAAACAGGAGGTAATAAAGATACTTTATCTCCACTACTTAACTCAACATCTTTTGAACTAACCATCATATCATTTACTGCAACAGCACAGTTTTCAAGCCACTTTACCATATCTTGATCATCTTTTAAAAATATACTTAATTCTGATAAATTTTTTATATCTAAATTGAGTGGTTTTTTGTTAATTGGTCCTAAAAATTCTATAGTTACCACTTTAACTCCTTTTTACTAATTTTTAATTATTATATCAAAACTATTTTAAAGGAAAACAAATAAATGATATTTGCAAAAATCGATTATATAAATTTATTACCTTTTCATGTATATTTTAAAAAAAATATTAAACCAGCAAAATTAAAAGCAATTATTAATTCAAAAAAATCATATCCTGCTGATATTAATAAAAAATTTTTAAATAGAAAAGTTGATGCAGCTTTTATTTCTTCAATCAAATCAAAAGGTCAAAAATCACTAGACTTTGGAATAATAGGGAAAAAAGAAATACTTTCTGTTTTATCAATTCCAGGTGATTATAAAGAAGACCATGAATCAAATACTTCAAATTTACTAGCAAAAATTCTACAATGTGAAGGCCAAGTCCTTATTGGAGACAAAGCGTTAAAATATTATGTTAGCCATGATAAAGATGACTTTATAGATTTAGGTAAACTTTGGACAAAAAAACATAATTTGCCATTTGTTTTTGCAAGACTTTGTTATAACAAACATGGAGACTATTTAAAAAAAGTAACTAAAAATTTTAATAAAAGAGCAGTAAAAATTCCTCAGTATATTTTAAAAGAGTATTCACAAAGAACAGGTATCTCGGTAAAAAATATACAATTTTACCTTACAAAACTCGATTATAAAATTGAAAAAAAAGAAAAAAAAGGTTTAAATCTTTTTTTTAAACTTGCAAAAGAAATAAAATAAAGGCAAAAAATGCAAATTATTGATTCAGTTATACTAGGAATAATAGAAGGATTTACAGAATTTTTGCCTATTTCTTCTACAGGACATTTAATTGTTGCAAGTGAATTTTTGGGTTTGGAACAAAGTAATATAAACAAAGCTTACGAAGTTATAATCCAATTTGCAGCAATTTTAGCTGTAATATTAAACTACCCTGATAAATTTTCAATTAAAAAGATTGAGCTATGGAAGAAATTAATTTTGGCATTTATTCCAATTGGTGTGGTAGGTTTTCTATTTTCACACCAAGTAAAAGCTATGTTTTCTATAGAAATTGTTGCCATTATGTTTATAATAGGTGGAATTATATTTTTAATTGTAGAAAAATTTTATGATGAAAAAAAATCTCACATTACAGATGTGGAACAAGTAACTTATAAACAAGCTTTATACATAGGGATTGCACAAATTTTTGCACTGATTCCAGGAACATCAAGAGCGGGTTCTACAATTATTGGAGCTATGTTAGTTGGACTAAATAGGAAAGCTAGTGCTGAGTTCTCTTTTCTTTTAGCTTTTCCTGTTATGTGTGCAACTACTGGGTATGATTTATTAAAACACTATAAAGATTTTACTGATGCTAATTTTATAGTTTTAGCTATTGGTTTTGTTGTAGCTTTTTTTGTGGCTTTTTTAACTATTAAATTGTTTTTAAAATTTTTACAAAACTTTACTTTTGTAGCTTTTGGTATTTATAGAATTATATTTGGTGTAATTTTACTTTTGATTTTCACTTAATATAAAATCTATTATTTTTTTAATTGCATCATTTGAAATCAATGTTGATAGATTTTCAGATATAGATTTTATATCGCTATTAATCGCTTCAAATAAGATGTCTTTATTTAAATCTTTTTCCCTAACTAAAAATGCAAGTTTTTTCTCTTTTAAAAACTTTGCATTTCCATATTGATGATCTTGTGCCGCAAAAGGAAAAGGAACAAAAAGTGTAGGTAAACCATTTGCTACTAACTCCCATAGTGTTGAAGCACCAGATCTACTTATTGCAAAATCTGCTTCTTTCATTTTATCAATTAACTCATTTGTAAAATCAAAAACATCTACATCTAAACCCAATTTTTCATATTCACTTTTAACTCTTGAAAAATCTCTATCACCAGTTTGATGAATAATTTTAATTCCCATATCATCTAAATCTTTTGCAACACTTATTGCAAAACTATTAAGGGCAACTGCACCTTGTGAACCACCTAAAAAGATTATTTTTTTTACTTTTGTTCTTATTCTAGAGTTTAAAAAGAATTCAGCACTTACTGGATAATCTTTTATTTTAGAATTTTCTAAATATGAAGAAAAAACTTCAACTGCAAATTTTGCAGTAAGCTTATTCAATCTACCCATATAAGAGTTTTGTTCATGTATATATAATTTGCAAGAGGGAATTAGTATTGAAGCAAAAGTTGCAGGTGCAGCAGAAAAACCACCTACACTAATCACACTCTTTACATCATTTTTTATAAAATAAACACAACACTTAAATGTTTGAAATAGAATTTGTCCTAGGGCTTTAACTTTTCCAAATAAGCCTTTATTAACTACACCTCTAGTATTTAAGAAATATGCCATCTCTACATTCTTATAATCACTAAACCATTTTTTATCTTGTCCATTTAAAGATCCTATAAAAATAGGCTTATTTTTTCTATTAATAGCTAATTCATCAATAAATGCTTTTGCAACTTTTAAATGACCACCAGTCCCTCCACCAGTGATTACAGTTTTTCCACTCATACTTATTTTCTCTCTTCTTTTGCTAATTTGCTTATTGATAAAATTAAGCCTATGGATATTCCAAGACTAAGCATAGACGAACCACCATAACTCAAAAAAGGCACAGCAATTCCTTTTATAGGAATCATTCCTGATATTCCATATGAATTAATTAAAAAAGCAATAATAATCATTAATCCTAAGCCTAAAGTAAATAGATGATAAATAGGATTTTCTACTCTTTTACTTATTCTAAATATTCTCCAAACAATCACATACATAATAGCACTTACAATAAATAAACCTAGAAAACCAGCTTCTTCTGTGATTCCAGCTAAAATAAAGTCAGTGTGAACTTCTGATAAAAATCCCAATTTTAAATTACCTTGCCCTAAACCTGTACCAAAAAAACCACCATTGTGAATAGCATTTAATGAGTGAGAAACTTGATAAGGCTCAGGTAACTCTTCTATTCTAAGATGGTCATCAGCCCATTTTGGAAGTATTGACAATATTTTATCTTGATTTAATGCCCACCAAGAATATATTCTTTGTACCCTGTGTGGAGCAGCTAAAATTAGAGATACAAATCCTATTACAATTAAAAAGCCTAAAGCTAAAAAGATTTTAAAACTTCTATTTGCAAAAATCAATAAAATAACTAAAATTAAACCTAATAATACAACTTGTCCCAAATCTTTTTGCAAAAAAGCTACTAAAAAAACTACAAGTAAAAAAGCTACAAAATATGGTAATAGTAATATTGTTTCTTCTTTTAAACCCATTTTCTTAGGCTTATCCATAACTCTTCTATGAAATGACCAAGCTAAAAAATAGATAAACCCTATTTTAAAAAACTCAACAGGAGATAAAGAAAGACCAGGAAGTCTAATCCATCTATTTGCTCCTCCAGAACTTGTTACTAAAGAAGCCGGTAAAAATGGCATTGCAATCATCAATATTAAAAAAAGTATAAATAAAAACATTCCTACTTTTCCTATAATAAAATCAGGATTAAAAAATGAGATTCCCCACATTAAAAATATTGATAAAATTCCCACTAATAGCTGTCTTTCAAAGAAGTGATATTGAGAATATTCATAAAATACAACAGTATATACACTCAATGAGTATGAAAAAATTATACTAACAATTACTAATAAAGAGGACAATATAAACAGCAAATAGTCTGGCTGTGAAAAGTTCTGATTTGATTTAAACATTTTTTGGATAAAATTCATTTCACATTATAATCTAATATGGATAAAGATGTCTTCAAAAAACATAAACAAAATTACTAGAATTAAAAAAATTTTTATTATACTTATTTTTATTTTCTTAAGCTTAATACTTCTACTGTCAAATGTCTTCGTTACAATTACGGATAAAAGAAGGCTGCCCAATTTAGAGAGCAGTAAAACAGAACTTGCAATAAGGGGAAATATTTTAAGTGAAGACAATTTTAAAATTGCTTCTTCTTTAAAATTATACAAAGCAACTATAGATACTAGATTTTTAGATATTAAAAAAATTGATTTATTTGTTAAACTTTTTTCAATTTATAGTGATATACCTGAAGCTAAAATTTATGAAAAGATAAGTAACTCACTTAAAAATCCTGGTTCAATTGTTCTTTCATATAACATTGATTCAAAAACTGCAAAAAATCTAAAAGAACTAGGATTTAAACTAAGACATTTAAATGTTTTCAAATCAATAGAAATCAATGATAACAAAATATTAAGGGGGCTAAATATAAATGAAAGTGGAGAAAAGCGATTATACTCATATGATGATACTTTAACTCCTGTTATTGGATATATAAGAAAATATGAAAGTGATAATGGAAAAACAAAAGTAAATGGGATTAAAGGTTTAGAAAAAAGTTATAACAATATATTAAATAATACTAAAGATGGAAAACTAGAAGGCACAAGAGATGTACTTTCATATATTTCTTTTAACAAAAACTCAATTGTACAAAATAGAGTTGATGGTGCAGATTTAATTTTAAATATTCCACTTAGACTTCAAAAAAACCTTGAACTAATGATTGACCAATATAAAACAAAATTAAGTGCAGATGAAATTATTGTTTCAGTAATGGAAAGTGATACAGGTAAAATAAAAGCTTTAGCCTCATCAAATAGATTTAATCCAGGATTAATTAGACAAACTGATATCCCATACTTAGATGTAAGTGCCATTGAATTTTTATTTGAACCAGGTTCAATCATAAAACCTGTTTCTATTTCACTAGTTATGGATAAAAATAGAATCAAAAAAGATGAACTGTTTAACGCATATAATAACGGTAAATTAAACTCAAAAGGTGAATATCCAAGGGGAAAATATAAACTTGGTAGATATATAATTGGGGATGACCATGAATTTACAAAACATTATTTAACTGTTGATGATATATTTATTTATTCTAGTAATATAGGAACTTTACAATTAGCTCAAAGACTAAGTGGAAAAGAGATGTATGAAGGGCTTAAAAGTTTTGGAATAACAGAAAAAACTCAAATAGACTTACCATATGAGAAAGTTGGAGTTATGCCAAGTGTAAGGCAATTTTCAGCTGGTGAAGATAAAGGTGAAGACAATGTCTTTAAAGCAACTATTTCATATGGACAAGGTATGACAGGTACTTTTATGCAAATGATTAAAGCATATTCAGCATTCAATAATAATGGAATAATTGTAACACCAAAGATTGTTCAAAGTTTATCAGTAAATGACAAAAAAGTAAGCTTAGCTGATGATACACAAAAAAGAGTTATATCTAAAAAAACAGCTAATGAAATAAAAAGACTACTTATAAAAACAATAACAAAAGGCACAGGAGTTAATGCTCAAATAGAAGGCATTGAAGTTGGAGGGAAAACAGGAACTGCTCAAATTGCAAGACATGGAAAATATCAAAACATATATATTTCATCTTTTTTTGGTTTTGCAAATGATAAAAATAAAAAATACACTATAGGTGTAACAGTAATAAATCCAATATCAACAGGAAGATATTGGTATTATCATTATGCTTCATGGTCAGCTGTTCCTGTTTTCAAAGAAGTTGTTAATAATCTTATAAAACTTAATTATTTAACTAAGAGTACAGATAACTAAGAAATTTAATCTATTTAATACAGAATATTGATATAATTCCATAAATTTTAAAGGATAAAAATGTTTGGATCAAAAAAAGAGCTAAAAAAATATGATTTACCAAAAGAAGAGTTAGAAAAATTTCAATATGCAAAATTTACAACAGATAAAGGTGTAATTTGGACTAAGTTATTTCCAGAATCAACTCCAATTGCCGTATCAAACTTTGCAACACTTGCAAATGATGGATTTTATAATGGATTAATTTTTCATAGAGTAATTCCTGGATTTATGGCACAAGGTGGATGTCCAGATGGTTCTGGAATGGGAGGACCAGGTTGGTCAATTCCTTGTGAAACAGATGCATCTAATCATGTTCACAAAAGAGGAACATTATCAATGGCACACGCAGGGCGAAATACTGGGGGAAGTCAATTCTTTATTTGTTTTGTTCCTTGTCCACATTTAGATGGTGGGCATACAGTTTTTGGCGGAATTGAAGAAAATGATTCTGAAAGTTTCCAAACATTAGATTCGATTAATCAAAAAGATAAAATTGTTTCAATTAAAATTTTACCATCAAAAGATGATAACTAATATAATATTATTTATTCATCTACTCTCCGCCACCGCATGGGTTGGTGGAGGATTATTACTTTTTGGTATGGGCATATATTTTAAAGATAAAAAAACACAAAATATAATTTACTCTCATATAGGGCCGTTTTATGGTTATTTTCAATTAATTTGGATAAGCCTACTTTTAATAACTGGATTTCTTTTATTAAATCAACATAATCTTTATTCCATAATACTTGATGAATCATTCAGAAACTCTCAATTTGGGATATTATTATATAGAAAGATTTTCATAGTCTTTTTAGTAGTTCTTGCAACAGCAATCCATATGTACATTTCATTAAAAGCACATGGAAGACAAAGAACTAAAAAAGAAAAAATCATTTCAAGAGCATCTTCTATGTTTATTTTTTTATTTAACTTCTCTATTATTTGGTATGCTATAAATATTTCTCAATATTTTATTTAAAAAAGGCGAATTATGTATAATCCAATTTCATGTGAGTTTTTTGATCAACTAGATATAGCAATACAAAGAAAAATACCATCTACTATTGTTTACTTTAATCAAGAAGATATATTAACGGTAAAAGGATTGGTTAACGCATTAGTAGTAATTAAAGGGAAAGAGTATTTACTCTTAAATAATAAACAAAAAATAAGACTCGATTTAATTGTTTCATTTAATGGTAAAAAATATATAGAAATTTAACATATCTAAAACTAGGAAAAGAACAAAGTGGTGCTCACAGTGGGAATCGAACCTACAACCTCTTGCTTACCATGCAATTGCTCTACCGTTGGAGCTATGCGAGCTATAATAATGAATAATTATGCCTGACCGAAGGGAATAAATCCTGCTACAGGTAATAGTGAATATTGAATAATATTGACACCTGAGAGTAAAGAATAAATTCTAGTTAAGGGAATAATATTATAATATTCAGTAAAAAAAGGGCTAAAAAAAAGCTCAGTGCTAAAAAGACTAAAAAGTCTAAATAGAACTAAGCTTTAAAAAAACTCAAGAGTTGGCGACGACTTACGTTTCCACAAGGGGACCCTGCAGTATTATCAGCGATGAAGTGCTTGACTTCCGGGTTCGGAATGGAGCCGGGTATTTCCACTTCTCAATAATCACCAAC
>NZ_PDJV01000011.1 GCF_004116465.1 Arcobacter sp. F2176 | reverse complement strand
TTTTAACAAGTACTGTTCAAATAAGACCTAATAGAAAATTTAAAAGACCATCTCCTTTGGAAGGTAAAAATACTAAAGGTATTAAATCAGCTAATTTTTCCAAGAGGAAGAAAAAAAGTGTTTTTTAGAAGTACTGAAGATACTATGAAAAGGGGTTTCTTGGCTTAACTTAACGGCATTGATCCTGTCCCCAGATTTTTGTTTATTTAGGCTTAAAAATCAGATGGGTCACTCGTTTCTCTCCAAGAATTTGTTAGACTTTACATTATAGTATCTTCGGATATAGCATGACATTTTTCTAGAATGTTAGATATTTTTTTATGAAATATAAAAGGAAGATACAAATGTATAATCCAATAAATTCCTATAGTCACAATTGGTATAATTGATTCAGTAAGTTCATTAAAAATGAGATAATAAATACAAATTAGACCAGCAGATACAAACATAGCTGAAAGAAATGAAATAAATCTACGTTTTCTTTCAGGATATATAAAACTTCTATATCCTTCTATATCTTGAAGTTCTTGTTTCAATTTGGAATCATTGATGATATATTTTTGATTATTATCTTTAGTATAAATAGAATTATTATTCTTATCATAGTAAAAAATATGGCTTGCAGTAAAGTCATCGTAACTTTGCAAATTAACTCCTATCTGTCTAACTACTTATTAGTAATACATTATGTATTGCGTACATCTAAAACTACCCAATAGTTTTACATTTAAAATGTTAACCTATTAAACATAAATAAATACCTAAAAATAAACTCTTTTAAATAAACTCTTTTAAATAAAAACATTTCATATTAAAATATTTTTTATAATATTTTTAATCTTTTTATATAATTATCATGTAGATTATTAACGTATATCCTTAATAGCTTATCAAAATGCTAAATATATCAGGAGTATCTAGTAATCTTTAATCACCTCTCTCAATCAAATACCCCAACCCCTTTTTCGAAACAATAAAATCATCATCAGCAATCTTATCTTTAACCCTTTTTATAACCGTACGCATAGTAGCATCAGAAGTATTAGCATCATTCCAAATAAACTCTTTTAGATATTCTTTTGTTTTTATCTCTTTTATATTTTTAGCAAGAGCTTCGATAAGAAGTTTCTCTTTTTTTGTTAAATCAACCAACTCATCATTTTTATAAAGTTGTTTAGTTTTTCTGTTATATTTATATGTATTATTTAAAGCTACTAATTCATCTTCTACTATTACATTTGATTTATCTTCTAGGACTTTTGATTTTACTTTTTTTAACATCACCATCATATTTTTTACTTCCAAGGGTTTTACAAAATATGATATGACATTTAAGTTTATTGATTTAAAAAGATACTCTTCATCTTTATAGGCTGATACTATTATGAACTTTTGGTTTTCATTTAGTCTTGTAATCTTTTCAATCATTGTTAGTCCATCCATATTTGGCATTTGGATATCTGTTAGAACTAAGTCAAAAGTTTTGTTTTCATTGTATGCTTTTTCATATAAGTCAAATCCTTCTTCTCCATCACAGGCAATTTTTACTTCATCAAAAACTGTATCAAGGTAGAAACTTAATATCTCCCTTGCGTCCTCTTCATCTTCAACTAATAATACTCTTGTAATATATTCGCTCATTTGTTATCCTATGAAGTTAAATATTTAGTGTGATAATAAACTTCACACCATCACTTGTATTTTCTACTTCAATTTTTCCTTTCATATTAGTTTCTATAATTGATTTTGTCATGTAAAGACCTATTCCAGTACCTTGCATCTCAAACTTTGTTGTAAAGTATGGCTCGTAAATTTTATATAAAATCTCTTCATCTATATTTCCACCATTATTAGTTATTTCCAAGTTCATTTTTTCATTATCTTTTTTCAAAGATATATTTATATGTGCCTCAAAGCTTTCTTTCTCTTTTTTCATCAATAAAGCATCTTTTGCATTATTTAAGATATTTAATAAAGCTTGTTTTAGTTCATTTTCATAGTTTGTTATTTTTACTTCTTCATACTCAAAATTTATTTTTATATTTTGAATTTCATATTGATTTTTTACCATGTAAAGCAAAGTATTAATACACTCATTTACATAAAACTCATTTTTTGATTTTGAAGGTTTATAGAAGTTTCTAAAATCATCAATTGTCTCACTCATATACTCTATATGTTGATTTGCTTTATTCATAAACTTATCAAGTTTTTCATCATTTACATCTTTGTTTTTGTAATTATCTCTTAAAAATTGGAGTATCAAAGATACATTATTGAGTGGCTGTCTCCATTGGTGAGCGATATTTCCCAACATCTCTCCCATGGCTGCTAATTTGTTTTGTTGGATTAGGATTCTATCTTTTTCTCTATTTTTAGCAAGTTCATCTTCAACTTTTAATTTAAGTTCTTCTTCACTTAGCTTTATTTTTGTGATGTCATTTAAATACCCATAGAAGTGGCTTACTTGTCCTGAGTGGTTTTTAATAAGAATTACCCTACTTGATATCCATCTTACTTCATTTGCAGCATTTATCATTCTACAAGTAAAAGTGAAGTTTGGTAGATCTTTTTTTACTGCTGCATTAATAGCAACTTGAACACTTGCCACATCTTCTTTATGAATAAGATTCATAAATCTCATATTCTCTTTTTCAAACATATTTTTACTAAAGCCAAAAGTTTGAATACTATTTGAGATATATTGAACAGATAGATTTTCATTATTGACAAGTTTAAAGATTACGATTTTTCCATCTTCAACTAAAAGTTCAATATCCAATAACTCTTTTTTCATTCTTTTATTTTTGTCTATATCCATAGACATCATTAGCATTCTATCTAATTCATTATTTTCATCAACAAAAGATTTACCTCTTGCAAGTACCCATTTAAAGCCTTCACTTTTAGTTTTTAATCTATATTCACAAACAAATGTATCATCTGCTTTTGCAAATATTTTATCAAATAGTTTTTCCACATTTACTTTATCTTCATTGTGAATCAACTCAAACCAATCAGAAAATGTAATTAATTCATCCTTTTTATATCCAAACATATCTAACCATTTATCTGAAAAATATATTTTTTTAGTCTTAAAATCTATATCCCACAAACCATCATTTGAGGCAATAATTGCCAACTCAAATCTTTTTTTCCAATGTATTAGAGATACTCTTCTATCTTCAAGTTCATCATTGTATTCTGTAATGATATTTTTAATAAAACTTGTGAAAAGATAAGTAAGTAAAATAAGAAATCCAGCACCTATTAAAATATAAATAAAGATTCTAAATAACAAGGTTCTATAATCTTTTTTGATTTTATAAATTGTATCTTTTAATTGGTTTTCAATAATACTTTTATCATAAAAGCTAGAGACTAAAAAGTCAAATTTATCATAAAAATAACTAAAGTTTTTAAACTCATCACTATAATCAAAATTGTTCAAATAGTGTTTTATAATTTTGTATGATTTATTATATTTCTTGTTTTTAAATAATTCACTTGAGTCTTCATACTTTTTATTCCCATTAAAATTATAAGTCTTTTGAGAAATAATATCATAAAACCATATTGGAAATTTTTTTGTATTAATTGCATTTATGATAGCAGTTTTAGTAATCTCTTTGATTGAATTAATTGTAGAAAATGAACCTATAAAATACTCTTTCTTATTGATAATTACTTTATCAAAAAAACTCAACCTTACTGTTCTTGCAACATCATCTTTCCAATATTGAAGATTATCATTGCCTTGTGAATATATATATTTTAAAATAAACTCTTTGTATTTTTTATCTTTATAACTATAAATAAGATTTTGCAAATATAAAATGGAACTTTCACCATATAAAATTTTTAAGTCATCTTTTGTAAAAATTACAATATTTAAGTCGTTTGTATTTTCTATATTTTTTATATAGCTATCTAAGTTTTTTTTATCTTTTAATTTATTTGCTTGTATAAATCCAACTACTTTATAAGTGATATTTTTAAGGTGTATTTCTTCTTGGGAAAAGCTGTTTTTTAGTTTTTTATCTATATAAGATGTAAATGTAGTTATCTCTTCTTTTTTAGTAAATTCGTAGTTTAAAGAGTATTTTTGTTTTAATAAATCTATTTCTCTACTTTGTTTAGAATCCAAAATAAAAAAAGTAATAAGAAAAGATAATAAAGCGATTACAATTATAAATATAAGTGGTATTTGTGAATATAATCGCTCTATATCTGTTAAAGTGTATTTCTTTTTATTTTTAATAAGCATTTATCTACCTGTTTCATAATTGTTTCAAGTGATACAATTATAATGAAACTTTATTAAATATAGCTAATTAATTAAAAATTGTCCTACAGATCTATCTTTTTTTAGTCTACTGTACTCAACTACAACCCCATGCATAGAGATATAAATACCAGATTTTACCTCAGCATTTAAGAATCCTAAAGCTTGTGAAAAATTCATAGTAGCTTCAACCTCATCAATACTCATAGGAACCATAGCACCTGTGAAAACTATTACTTTTCCTTCAATCTTTCCATCAAAGAATTTTGAAGTTAAATCAACAGTATCAGTTCCATGTATGATTATAATTTTATCACTTGTACTATTTTGAACTTCTTCTAGAATAGTCTCTCTATCTTCATCTGTAAAATACAAACTATCTTTAGAGACTAAATTTTTAATATCAAAAGTCACATTGTGACAAGATTTAATAATCTTGTCCAATGCTACATTATCAGCAGGAACTTCAAGTTCTCCTTTGATAGGGTTATATCTTTTGTTAAAAGTTCCACCTGTATTTAAAACTGTAATTGTCATTTTGTAGTTTCCTTCATCAAATTATTTACCATATTTTCAGGTTTTAATAATTCATCTAATTCTTCTTTTGTAAACAATTCTTGCTCCAAAATAAGATCATATACTCTTTTGTTAGTTGCCAATGCTTCTTTAGCTATTGCAGAACTTTTTTCATATCCTAAGATTGGATTTAAACAAGTTACTAAAGTAACAGAGTTTAATATATTATTCATACAAACTTCTTCATTTGCAGTTATACCTTTAACACATTTTTCACCTAAAGTATAAAATGCTCTTCTCATCATATTTATAGAAGTAAATAGTTTGTATGCAATAATCGGTTCAAATACATTCAACTGTAATTGCCCACCCTCACAAGCAATAGAAATAGTAGTATCGGCACCTATTACTTCAAAAGCAACTTGATTTACTACTTCAGGGATAACTGGATTTACTTTTCCAGGCATGATAGAACTTCCTGGTTGCATTGGAGGAAGATTTATTTCATTGAATCCTGCTCTTGGTCCTGAACTTAATAGTCTAAGATCATTACATATTTTAGAAACTTTGATTGCAACTCTTTTTAGTATTCCAGAGATATGAACAAAAGCACCAGTATCTTGAGTAGCTTCAATTAAATCTCCAGCAGCTACATAATCTACTCCTGTTACTTCTCTTAGATTACTTATAACTTTTCTTTGATATGAAGCTTTTGAGTTAATACCTGTACCAATTGCAGTAGCTCCAAGATTTACTTCTTTTAAAAGTGTTTGAGCATCTCTTAGTCTATAAATATCTTCATCAATCATAACTGCATATGTTTTAAACTCTTGTCCAAGTGTCATAGGTACTGCATCTTGAAGTTGAGTTCTTCCCATTTTAAGTACATCTTTAAATTCAACTGATTTTTCTTCAAAACAATCTCTTAAGAATCTCAAAGAATCTTTTAATTTATAAATTAGTTCATGAAGTGTAAGTTTAATAGCTGTTGGATATACATCATTTGTAGATTGACTCATATTGATATGATTATTTGGATGAATAAACTCATATGCACTTTTTGGTTTACCCATAATTTCTAATGCTCTATTTGCTATTACTTCATTTGCATTCATATTTGTAGAAGTTCCAGCTCCCCCTTGGATTGGATCTACTATAAACTGATCATGAAATTTCCCATCAATAATTTCATTACAAGCTTGAACTATTGCATCTCTTTGAGCATCCGATAAGTCCCCTAACTCAAAGTTTGTTAATGCACAAGCTTTTTTCACTCTTGCAAGTGATTTTATAAAATTTGGAAATAATGATATATCTGTTTTTGTAATATAAAAATTCTCTTTTGCTCTTAATGTTTGTATTCCATAATACTTATCTAAAGGAATCTCTTTTTCACCTAAAAAATCTTTTTCTATTCTATGTAAAGTTTGCATAGCCCCTCTTTTTGTAATTAAATTAACAAATATTATACTAATTAAGTTTGTAAAAAGTGTGCTTTTATTTAATTAATATAAAATTATAACCCAATAGTAAACTTTACTATATAAAAACCTCCTAAAACTAACCAACTAAATAGAATAGTTGCTAAAATTATAGGTTTAAATCCCACGCCTTTAAACTTATCAAAACTAGTCTCCATACCTAAAGCAGTCATTGCCATAGTTAAAGCAAAAGTATCAAAAGTATTAATAAGATCTACACCTTTTGCAGAAATAAAGTCAAAAGAATTAAATACAACTACAAGCATAAACATAACTGCAAACCATGGAATAGTTATTTTCTTTTTTTCTTCATTTTTTGATATTCCAGTTTTAATTATAAATATAGATATAATTATCAAAAATGGAGCTAGTAACATAACTCTTATCATTTTAACAATAACAGCATTTTGGGCTACTGCACTACTGATTCCATTACCAGCTCCAACTACATGTGCTACTTCATGAAGTGTTCCTCCAATGTATACTCCCATATTACTTGCATCAAAGGGTATAAGTCCTGCTTTGTACATAAAAGGATATAAAAACATAGCAATAGTTCCAAAGATAACTACAGTTGATACAGCAATTGCACTTTTATAAGCTTGTGATTTTAAAACTGACTCAGTAGCTAAAACTGCAGCTGCTCCACATATAGAACTTCCTGCACTAATTAAGATAGTTAATTCTCTATCCATTTTTAATATTTTTACACCAATAAAATATCCTATTATAAAAGTAAGGCTTACAACTAAAGTTGCTACTGTAAATCCTTGTAAACCTACATCTTGTAAGTTTTGTAAAGTCAATCTAAAACCATAAAGAACAATACCCAACCTTAAAATTGTTTTTGTTGAGAATTTTATACCTGTATTCCAAGTTTGAGGGAATTTACTTTTTATAGTATTGGCATATATCATCCCTATTACAATACCTATAATCAATGGGCTTATTCCTATATTTTTAAATATTGCTAGATTTGAAATATATATTGCCAATAAAGAGAATAAGGCAACAAAAATAATTCCATTTATTGTTCCTTTTCTATTATGTTTACTAAAAGACATCTTAGTTCCTTATTTATTTTTTTGAAGTATAACACCGTGATTTTAATATGTAAAATATATTATTTTTAATATAATAATAAATATTTTCAATAAGGAATAATCATGACCCTAAAAGAATTAAATTTTTTCTATAAGTTAAGTGATAATCCACAAGTAACACAAGTAGCCCAAGAGTTAGGTATAAGCCAATCAGCTATTTCCATAGCTATAAAATCTTTAGAAAATAAATTAAATGAAAAACTTTTTGATAGAGTTGGCAAAAAATTAGTTCTAAATGAGAGGGGAAGATTTTTTAAAGATACAACCTACCCTCACTATTTAGCAATAAAAGATGCCCAAACTATTTTTCAAAAAGATAAGCTAGCAGGACATATGAGAATAGCAGCTAGTAAAACCATATCTAACTATATCATGCCTGATATTTATTATGATTTTTTATCTTTATATAGCGAAGTAAAATTTGATATTGAGACTATTAATTCAACAAAAATACTAGAAAAAATATTAGATTCTAAATTAGATATAGGATTAATAGAGACAGATTATACTCACATAAATATAATAAGAGAAAAACTATATGATGATGAACTTATTATTGTAACTAGTGATAAAAATTACCCAAAAGAGAGTTACATAGATACAATAGAGAAAAAATGGATACTAAGAGAAGTTGGTTCAGGTACTAGAGAAGTACTAATACATAAACTTGGGAAACATGCAAATAAGCTAAATATATTTATGGAACTACATGGTTTTGAAGAGATAAAAAAAATACTCATTGATAACAAAGATTGTGTAACTGCCATATCAAAAGTTGCTGTTAAAAATGAACTTCAAAACAAACAACTCTTTGAAATAAAACTAAAAAACTTTGAGTTTAAAAGGGAGTTTTATTTGATTTACCACAAGGATAAACAAAAAAATCTTCTCTTTCAAACTTTCATTGAGTACTTAAAAGATAGATTAAACTAATCCTTTGATAAAAGGATAATTGTGGCTATTGAAGAGATTAAAATACCAATTAAAACTTTTAGTCCAATAGTCTCTCCATGAGTTATAAACATCAATAAAGCAATACAAGCTGGATTTATATAAACATAAGCCATGACTTTTTTTGGACCTAGATTTATTGATGCTTGTTGATATAAATAAACAGTAAATATAGTTGCTCCAATAATCAAATAAAGCATATAATAAACTAAATTCCCAGTTATTTTTCCCCATTGTAAAGGTATATCCATAAGCACTAAAGCTATTGACATCCAAATGATTCCACTTAATAAAGTTGTAAAAACCAAGACAATAAGTTCATCACCTTTTTTATGTACAAACTTTGTAGATATAGAGTATAAAGACATAGAAATGATTGCAAATAAAAATATAATATCACCTTCATTTAATTCAAACTTTAAAAATAGTTGTAAGTTTCCCTTAAATACGACAATACAAGTTCCAAGAATACCTACAAAATAAGTTATAAACTGCACTAATCCAAATTTTTGTTTAAGTAGAAAGATTGCAAATACAGCAGTAAGCAATGGTACCAAAGTAAAAAGTGTTCCTGTATTTAAAGCTGTCGTACTCTCTAAAGCTTTGAATAATCCAATAAAATACAGAGAATAAAAAAATCCAATAATCATACCCCTTGGAAGTGTTGATAATACTTTATTTCGATATTTTCCATTTACTAAAATAAGTGGAGCTAAGATAATCGAAGCAAAAACAAAACGACAAAGAGTAAGAGATATGGGATCAATCACCCCAGAAAGCTTTTGGGAAGCGATAAATGAACCTGCTACTAAAAAAGTGGCAATCAAAAGTAAAATATGTGCTTTAATCTGATTTGTCAAAATAATCCTTTAATAAATATATTTTAGAATAATAATCAAAAAAAAATGCTTTGTCCTTTACATATGTTGATTTTTATTTGAATTAGTTAAAATACAATGAACAAAAGGAATAAAAGGAAATTTAATGAAAATAGCAATATTAGATGACTATCAAGATGTAGTGAAAAATCTTGATTGTTTTAAACTTTTAGCTAATTATGAAGTGAAAATATTTAATGATACCTATACAAATAGTGATGAATTAGCTTCCAAGTTAGCTGATTTTGATGCTTTAGTTTTAATTAGAGAAAGAACTGTTATAACAGAAGAACTTTTATCAAAACTTCCAAAACTAAAACTTATTAGTCAAACTGGAAAAATAAGCAACCATATCAATCTTGATTTATGCAAAAAATATAATGTGGAAGTTGCAGAAGGTATTGGTTCACCTATTGCTCCATCTGAGTTATGCTGGAGTTTGATTATGGCAGCTTCTAGAAATATTCCTGAATATGTTTCTAATCTATCTCAAGGCATTTGGCAACAATCTGGTAGTTTGGGCTTAGGAAGAACGTTAAATGGTCTTACTCTTGGTATTTGGGGATATGGGAAAATTGGTCAAAAAATTGCCAAATATGCAAATGCCTTTGGTATGAATATTTTGGTTTTAGGAAGAGAACCGTCACAAATTTTAGCAAAAGAGCATGGCTTTGAGGCAACTTCTTCAAAAGAGAAGTTTTTTAAGGAATCAGACATAATTACTTTACATTTACGACTAAATGAAGATACAAAAGAGTGTGTTACAAAAGCCGATTTAGAACTTATGAAACCTGACTCTTTATTTGTAAATACTAGTCGAGCCCAATTAGTACAAAGTGGTGCTTTATATGAAGAAATGTCAAACAATCCTTCTAAAAGAGCAGCAATAGATGTTTATGAAAATGAACCAGCTACAAAAGAGAATGAACCCTTGCTAAGTTTAGAAAATGTACTTTGTTCTCCACACCTTGGATATGTTGAAAAAAATAGTTATGAACTATATTTTAAAATAGCTTTTGAAAATGTTATAGCCTTTGCAAAAGGTGAACCTCAAAACTTAGCTAAATAATTATCTACCATCAATTAATAAGCCCCTTAAAATCTTAAGGAGCTTGCTATAAAGATTTTATTCAGATAGACTCAAATAATAATCGCGTATTACACTAATTTGAAAGTCGCTTCTTAGGCTTGATACCCCGTTACTTGTATAAAATTAAAACTCTTAAACATCTAAAACAGAGCAAAACAAAAATAGACATATCTTCGAAACTGATACATCGTTCATAAAGTTATACCTATAGAATTTCTTAAAGGAAATCAATAAATGAACAAAACAAGAGACAAAAATGTCTGAATTTATAGCGCAATACCCTTATGTCTTAGCCCTTCTTATTTTTTTATCTAGGGTTGCTGATGTTTCTTTAGGAACATTTCGTACTATTGTTATATTTCGTGGCTATAAATTATTAGCATCTGCAATTGGTTTTTTTGAAATCATCATTTGGTTAATAGCAGCTGGTCAAGTTTTTAAACATCTTGACCAATGGCATTTGGCTTTTGCTTATTCTGCTGGTTTTGCTAGTGGTATTTATGTGGGAATGTGGATTGAAAATCGATTTGCTATTGGTAAAGAACTTATTCGTTGTATCTCTTTCAATCGTGATATTTTAGCAGACAAGATACGAGAAGAGGGATTTAAAGTTGTTTCAGTAGATGGAGATATGGGGGAAGACAAACCTGTGGAAGTTTTATTTATCGTTGAAAAAAGAAGAAATATCCCAGAACTTATTCAATTAATAAATAAACTTGATAATAAGGCTGTATATACTGTGTCTGATTTAAAAAGTGTATATGATGGTCCAGACTTTATAAGTAAAAGAAGTTTTTGGAATATGAGAAAGACTAAATAATAAATCAAATTAAAAGGAAATCAAAACATGCATAATTTAAAAGTAGGAGTTATTGGAACTTCAAAAAAAATAGATGAAAGAAGACTTCCAATACATCCAAAACATTTATCGCGTATCCCTAAAGAATTAAGAGAACAACTAATATTTGAAAAAGGCTATGGATCTCCATTTGGTATTTCAGATGAAGAAATTGCATCATTAAGTGGGGGGGGGTATTGATACAAGACATAACCTATTAGCAAATATTGGTGCAGTCATTATCAATAAACCTGTTTTAAGTGACTTAGAAGAGCTAAAAATTGGTGGAACACTTTGGGGATATGTACATTGTGTACAACAAGAAGAGATAACCCAAATAGCAATAGAACGCAAACAAACACTTATTGCCTTTGAAGATATATTTATTTGGTCAAAAGAGGGACAAGTTGGTCGACACACCTTTTACAAAAATAATGAGATGGCAGGATATTGTGCAGTTATTCATGCTTTACAATTAAAAGGCATAGATGGACATTATGGAAATCAGCGTAAAATAGTTATATTTGGTTTTGGTGCTGTTAGTCGTGGTGCTATTTATGCTCTAAAAGCCCATGGTTTTAGAGATATTACTATTTGTGTACAAAGACCAGATAATGAAGTAAGAGAAGAAGTACTTGACTGCCATTATGTAAGAATTCAAGAAGGTGATGAAAATGAAGCGCGGATGGTTGTAGTAGAACATGATGGTTCTATTCGTCCACTTTCAGACTTAATTAGTGAAGCTGATATTATCGTAAATGGTGTTTTTCAAGATACTGCAAATCCTACTGATTTTATTATTAAAGAAGAGAGTTCATGCTTAAAAGCTGATAGTTTAATCATAGATGTTAGTTGTGATGAAGGAATGGGATTCTATTTTGCAAAACCAACTACATTTAAAAACCCGATATTTAAACATAAATGTGTAGATTATTATGCAGTTGATCATACTCCAAGTTATCTTTGGGAGAGTGCGACACGCTCTATTTCAGCAGCTTTAATTGTATATTTACCAACTGTATTAGCAGGAAGAGAAGCTTGGTATAAAAATGATACTATTAAACAAGCTATAAATATTGATTCTGGAGTTATTTTAAATAAATCTATTCTTTCTTTTCAAAATCGACAAGTAGAATATCCTCATAAATGTTTTACAAGTGAAGAAAAAACCGTATTAAATAAAATTGCTTAGTAATTAGGTATAATATTTAATATAAAGGATTTAATAAAATGGATTTAATAAAATGGATGAAATGAGTACAGACAAATTAGCAGTCTTGATTGATGCAGATAATGCACAAGCATCTGTTATCTCTGAATTATTAGAAGAGATAGCAAAATTTGGGATTACAAATATAAAAAGAGCTTATGGGGACTGGACAACTTCTCAACTAAAAGGTTGGAAAGAGCATTTGCATACACATGCAATACAACCTATTCAACAATTTAGTTATACAAATGGGAAAAATGCCACTGATTCTTCTCTTATAATTGATGCTATGGATATATTACATGAAAATCGACTTGATGGTTTTTGTATAATCTCTTCTGATAGCGACTTTACAAGATTGGCTACAAGAATTAGAGAATCAGGTCTAAAAGTCTATGGCTTTGGAGAACAAAAAACACCAGAAGCATTTATCTCAGCTTGTGATAAGTTTGTTTATACAGAGAACTTACGAGAAATAAAAGAGATAACCCAAACAAATAATGAACAAAATAAATTAAAAGATATAATCACAAAAGCTGTAATGGCCGTATCAGATGATGATGACTGGGCAAATTTATCAGCAGTAGTTAAACATATAAATAAAAACTACCCTTCATTTGACCCAAGAACATATGGATATGATAAGTATGGAAAACTAATGAAATCATTGGATTATCTTGAGTTAAATGAAATACCATTTAATAAAAATAGAAATGTACATATATTTATAAGAGTGATTGATTAGTTTTCTTTTATTTTTTTTCTAATTCTACTTAGCTGTGTAGGAGTAATACCAAGGTGGTTTGCTATATGGTGAAGTGGAATTCTGTTTTGTATATTTGGATTGTTTTTTATGAAACTTTCATATCTTATACTTGCATCATCAAATATTAGAGAAATCTCATTTTTTTCTTTTATAATTACCCAGTTTTTTTCTAGATAATTTATATAAAAGTTTTTAAACTCATCGTTTTTTTCTATTAGTTTTTTGTACTCTTTAAAATCAATACATATTAAAATAGAGTCTTCTAAAGCATCAATACAAAGATACGAATCTTCACCTGTTAGAAGTGAAACTTTTGAAGCAGAAAAATAGTTTTCAGAAAATAAATTTTTAGTATAAATAGCACCGTTAGAATTTAAAAAAAAGGTGCGCAAAATACCCTTACAGATAAAGTAGATATATTTTGCAAGTGAGTATACATCTTGTAAAATCTCACCTTTTTTTGCTTCTTTTAAAAAGCTTATTTTTTTTAACTTTTCAAAAGAATCATCGGAAAAGTCTTGATACTCTTTACAAACTTCTCTTAACTGTTTAAAACAATCAAGCTCTTCCTTTTGATTTGACATTTATAGCTTTAAGCCCAACTTTTCATCAACTCCTAACATGATGTTCATATTTTGAACAGCAGCTCCTGAAGCACCTTTTCCTAGATTATCAAGTCTTGAGATTACAAGTATATAATCTTCGCTTTCATAAACTGAGATTTCGATTCTATTTGTATTGTTGCATTTCATTGCATCTAAAAACCCATCATCAAGATATTCAAAATCATCTTCAATGATTTTTACAAACTGCTCACACTTATAGTACTCTTTATACAAGTCTACTATTTCATTTCTAGTAATCTTTTTATTTAAAAGTTCACTTTTTATTAAATAAGACATTACCAGCATACCTTGCTCAAAGTTACCAACACTTGGGGTGAAAAATGGAGCATATTTTAATCCTAAAACATGTTTCATTTCAGGTAAATGTTTATGAGATAATCCCAAGGCATAAGGTCTTTGGCTTAAAAATTTTCCTTCATTTTTAGGGTCTTCATAAATATCAATTAAACCTCTACCTCCACCACTATATCCTGTGATTGAGTGACATACAATCTTATCTTTTGGTGAAACAATTTCATTGTCAATTAGAGGTTTCATAGCCATAATAAAACCACTTGCATGGCAACCTGGCACACAAACTCTGTTAGAGTTTTTTATTTTTTCTCTTTGTGTAGGAGTTAATTCAGCAATTCCATAAGTCCAATCTTCATTTGTTCTGTGAGCTGTACTTGCATCTATAACTTTTGTATTTTCATTTGTTATAAGTTTTACTGATTCTTTTGAAGCAACATCAGGTAGACATAAAAATACTAAATCAGCCTCATTTAATAGCTTTGTCTTAACATCAATATCTTTTTTATCATCTTCTGAAATCGTCAAAATTTCAAGCTCTTTTCTATTCTTTAACATCTCGTGGATTTTTAATCCAGTTGTTCCAAATTGTCCATCTACAAATATTTTATATTTCATTTAGTCTCTTTTATATATTTATATTAGAATTTTAACTTCATTTTCTTTAATGTTCACATTTTTATTAATGTATTTTTAAAAATAGTACCATAAAAACTTAATAGAAAAACCTAATTTCTTTTTATTTATTATTCATTAACTATGAAAGAGTAACATATTCCTTACACAATTAAAACAATCTAAAGGAGAATATTATGGAAGAAGCAAAAGTCTACCAAATGTACATAAATGGCGAGTTTATCAATCATGTTGAAAAAGAACCAGTTATTAATCCATCAGATAAACAAATTATTTCTTATATTCCAATAGGAACAGAGGACGATGTTAATCAAGCTGTTGAATCAGCCCAAGAAGCTCAAAGCTCATGGGAAAAACTACCAGCAGTTGAACGAGGAAATTATCTTAAAAAAATTGCACAAAAAATTAGAGATAATGCAAGCATGTTAGCAAGAGTTATATCAGAAGAACAAGGAAAAGTTTTAGGTTTAGCTACTGTTGAAGTTAATTTTACTGCCGATTATATGGATTATATGGCTGAATGGGCTAGAAGATATGAAGGTGAGATTATTCAAAGTGATAGACCAAATGAAAATATTTTTTTATTTAAATTACCAATAGGAGTTGCAGCTGGTATTTTACCATGGAACTTTCCATTTTTCTTAATTGCTAGAAAACTAGCCCCTGCACTTTTAACAGGAAATACAATAGTTATAAAACCTAGTAGTGAAACTCCAAACAATGCCTTTGAATTTGCAAAATTAGTAGATGAAGTTGGACTTCCTAAAGGAGTATTCAATCTAATAAGTGGAACAGGAGCTGAAGTGGGAAGCCCTCTTGCAGGTCATGAAAAAGTTGGAATTGTAAGTTTTACAGGAAGTGTTCCAACAGGTGTTAAAATCATGGAAGCAGCTGCAAAAAATGTGACAAAAGTATCATTAGAACTTGGTGGAAAAGCACCAGCTATTGTAATGGCAGATGCAAACTTAGATTTAGCAGTTGAAGCTATCAAAAACTCAAGAGTTATAAATAACGGTCAAGTTTGTAATTGTGCTGAAAGAGTTTATGTGCATAAAAGTATAGCAAAAGAATTTATTGAAAAAATGACAAAAGCTATGGAAGCTACAACTTATGGAAATCCATTAAAAGAAGAAGTTGATATGGGACCACTTATTAATGAAGATGCAATTAATCATGTTCAAAGCTTAATAGATACTGCAGTGGAAGATGGAGCAACTATTACAACTGGTGGAAAAAGAGCAGAAAGAGATGATGGTTTTTATTACGAACCAACAGTTCTAGTAGATGTAAAACAAGATATGGCTATCATCCAAGAAGAAATATTTGGGCCAGTACTTCCTATTATGACTTTTGAAACACTTGATGAAGCTATTGCTTTAGCAAATGATAGTGAATTTGGATTGACTTCATCTATTTATACACAAAATATCGATGTGGCAATGAGAGCTTGCAAAGAGATAAAATTTGGTGAAACATATATCAATAGAGAAAACTTCGAAGCAATGCAAGGATTCCATGCAGGATGGAGAAAATCAGGTATTGGTGGAGCTGATGGTAAACATGGTTTAGAAGAGTTCTTACAAACAAAAGTTGTATATTTACAATACGATTTAAATAAACAATAAATTATATAAGTAAGGAATTTCCTTACTTATATATTAAAAAAATATTTCGTAGTTTAAATCTTTTCTATGAATCAAATTCTCACTATCAATTATTTTAAACCCTTCATTTTCCAAAGCAGTTTTTACTATCTTTTTATTAAAAGGATGAACATCATCAAGATTTAAATAAGTATCAACATCCATCCATTTAGCTTCTAATATTTCATCTGTATCTATTATATTTATCTCTTTTGTTAAAGCAGTAGCACGACACACAAGATAAAGATTTGATTCATTAAATTGTCCAGGAGAAATATGTCTTAAACTTATTATGGAATCAAATTTAATATTTATACCTGTCTCTTCATATACTTCTCGAATCAAAGCACTAGTAATATTTTCACTATCATCAATATGACCACCAGGAAGTTTATAACCTTGATAAATTTTATCTTTGATAACTAATAGTTTATTATCAGCTATTACAACTGCCCCTACTCCTAAAGTATGGTTTGTAGCAGTTGGAATCACAGGTTTTTGAATAAGTTTTTTCACTAAAGTAATATCTCTCTCATTACAATGGTGAAAAACAAATCCATGATTTGTAAGTATGGAAATCAGACTTGATTCTTCAATCATTAATTTTATCCATAATAACTTTTTATTTTCTAAGTTTTCAAGAATTAGAAGTAAGTCTTTCTCAAAATCTTCTATATCTTTAGGTATGGTTGAAGTATCAATTATACAACCATCGTATTGATCATTTTTTAAAACTATCATTGTAAAGTCAAATTTTTCTGTCATAATTATTATCTCTTTTTTAAATGAGAGAATTTTAACACAAAGTATATTTTATAAACCCATTTCACTCAAACTTGCATAATCATCTGGTCTTGTATTTCCATTCCACAAAAACTTTCGTTCATCTTCTTTTATTTTTAAATCATTTATACAAGCATATCTATTTTTCATAAGACCATTTTCATTGAATTCCCAGTTCTCATTTCCATAGCTTCTATACCATTGTCCACTCCCATCGTGCCACTCATAGGCAAATCTTACTGCTATTTTATTCTCAGTATATGCCCATAACTCTTTACACAATCTATAGTCCAACTCTTTTTGATATTTATTTTCCAAAAACTCAATAATCTCATCTCTTCCATTTATAAACTCATCTCTATTTCGCCAAAGACTATCAATAGTATAAGCAAGAGATATTTTTTTTGCATCTTTACTGTTCCATCCATTTTCTGCCATTTTTACTTTTATACTAGCACTTTCATAATCAAAAGGTGGTAGTGGTTTTCTTATTTCTGTTTTCAAATTTTTCCTTTCATCAACCAAACGATTGTTTATATAGATAATTCAAAAAAAATAACTACAATAATTGAGTTATTTTTTCACCTACACTTAGATATCTTTTTTTTGAATCAAAAAGATTCATCATCATAATTTCACCTTGTGTCAATGACACATATTCTTTAGCTAGTTTCAGAGAAGTATCTTTACCATATTTTGATTCTAAAATTTTTGCCAAAGCTTTTTCCCAAGCCAAAAAATATGACTTAATCTCATCTTTAAACTCTAAGTTTACTGATGAAACTTCTAAAGCTAAGTTTCCTAACAAACAACCGCCAACGCTTTCTAAAAAATACTCATCTATTTTTGAAACAAAAAGTTTTAGTTTTTCTTTATCCGATAATTCATCTCTAAAAGCAATATTGTAAATATTATTTTTAAAATATTCATGGATATATTTTAAAGATTCTAAACCTATTTCATCTTTACTTTTAAAATGATGATAAATACTACCTTTAATTAAACCACATGACGCAGCTATATTTGCCATAGAAGTATTATGATAGCCTCTTATTTTAAAAAGTTTTATTGACTCTTTTAAAATCTCTTCTTTAGATGTTTTTTTGATTGCCATTTATTTTCCCAAACGATTGTTTGGTAAAATATTAGCTTATTTTTTAAATCTTGTCAAATTATTCTTTTTTTTCTAAAACATACTCTTCTGCAGGAATTAAAATTGTAAATTCTGCTCCCATATACTCTTTATTTTCATGTGTAAAAATCTTATTTTCAACAGTTATAGAGCCATTCATATGTTTTTTAATCATCTCTTTTGACATATATAAACCAATTCCTGTACCTTTATCTTCAGCTTTAGTAGTAAAATATGCATCAAAAACTTTTTTAATAATATGTTTTGGAATTCCTCCTGCGTTATCACATATTTTTATTTCTACACATTTGCATTTAGAAACATTTTTTGAAACTTCACTACCACAAACCTCTATCTCTTTTGCTTTTACAAATATTAGTTTATTTTCTGACTTAATTTTTTCTAATTCATCTATTGAATTATTTATGATATTCAATAATACTTGTATAAATTCATTCTCAAAACCAAAAGCTTTTACATCTTCAATATTTTTTACAATTTTTATTAGTTTATTTTTAAGTTTTGACTCAACTAAAGAGAATACATTATCTACTACTAATTCTATTTTGAAGAATTTTGCTTCTTTATCTGGTTTAAAATAATTTCTAAAATCATCAATAGTTTTATTTAAATGATTCACTGTATTTTCAATACCAACAAGCGACTCTTTTAAAAACATACTATCTAAACATTCATAATCATTTTTCAACCTAATTCCTGTAGCACTAGTAAGAATAAAAGATAGAGGCTGTCTCCATTGGTGAGCTATATTCTCTATCATCTCTCCCATAGAGGCCATTTTAGATTGTTGTGCTAGAAGTTTGTCTTTTTGGAATAACTCTTCTGCAATCTTCTCCTTTTCTGTAATATCAATGTAAATACCAAGTATTCCAATTACTTTATTATTGATATCAAATAAAGGAACTTTTGAGGTTAATACTTTTATTAATTCATTTTTTTCATTTGTTTGGGTTTCTTCGATTTGTAATCTAGCTATTCCACTTTTCATTATACTATTATCATCACTAATATATTTTGAAGCTTCAGTATCTTTCCAAGGCATTTCGTAATCAGTTTTTCCAATTATATCTTCTTGTTTTTCACATTTAGCATCATGTAAAAAGAATTTATTTGCACCTACATATACATTATTTTTGTCTTTCCAAAATACTGAAGCAGGAACAGAGTCAATTATATTTTGTAACAACTTTCTAGAGTTTTTCAACTCTGATAAACTATCTCTTAAACTATTTTGAGTAGCCATTAATTTAACTTCAATTTTTAAAACTTTTTTATTCATAATAAAAATAATTGTCACAGTTAAAATTATGATAAAAAGAAGAAAAAATATTGAATAATATGTTGTAAGTGTTATTTGTCTAGAAATATAAGTATAATCATTTTTATCAATTTTTGTAAATTCATCTAATATGAATTTTTCATATTGAAAAAGAAACTCTATTTTTTTTGTTAAAGAATCTATAGTTAAAAACATCTTACTATTCTCTTCTAAAGCAAACATTTCACCCTTTAGCATTAGAAGAGATTTTTCATGTAGATTCTGCGGTTCTAATAACTTACTATTAATAATAGCCTTAATATCAGTTATCTCTTTTTTACTTATGTACCATAAATCTTCAATCTTCTTATTTCGTACAGGAGATAACAAAATTATCTCTTTTTCAAACTTTTCAATGGATTTAGACCACAATTTTGAAGTCTCAGCTAAGTTTTTTGTTATTAAAAGTGCTTCACTATTAATTTTCATTTCTAAAAAACTATTTTTCACATTTGTAATTAAGATTAACTGATTATTAAGAGATTTTATTTTATTCAATGAAATAAATAATATAGTACTAATTAAAATCAAACCTAAAGCAAGTACTAGAAAACTATATAAACTAATGTCTTTTATTTTCAAATCACTCATTTAAAGACTCCTTATAAAATCTTATCTGGTTTTCAATTCCAAGCTCTTTTGTTATTTTATTCCATTGTTGAGCTGTAAGATCAAGTGCTTCTTGGGGAGTTAATTCTCCTATTATTGCTTTATTTAAGTACTTATCAAAACTATCATAATATAAATCTGCCCCTGGAATTCTTATATCCATAACAACATTTTCATTTGACAATGAATTAGATATAACTTTTAAATAATCTTTAGCTGAATCTTTTGAAAATGAATTATTTTCCCATAAATCTAAGTTTGTTAAACTAAGATGAGAATACCTTGAAGGGTTAATTCCACTCCATCCTACAGTAACATATCTTGTTGTCATTTCTTTTGAAGTTAAATAAGTTGCAAAGTTCAATGCCAATTCTTTATTTTTTGCATCTTTATTAACAACTACTACCCAGTTACCACTTATTGAAGATGGATTATTGTATAAATTTTCCCATTTATTAGTTTTAGAATTATATACTCTATTAGATCCTGGAAGTTCTGCATATCCAACTTTATTTTTAACAATGCTTTCTTTTGAATTTTGAGCTAATGCACCAGTATTTGCCCAATCAATAGCCATGGAAACATTACCCGCTATAAAACTTTGTCTAACATCTGAAGGTGCAAAATTTAAAATCTCTTTAGGTGAATATTTCATAATATCAATATAATCTTCTAATGCTTTTATAAAAGCTGGATTGTTTATCTTTGGATTCATATTCATATCAAAATAAAATTCTTTATAATTTGGATATTTTGCATAGGCAGCTGCTTTTGCAAAGAATTGAAGTAAAGTCCCATAACCTCTTCTTCTGCTTTCAGCAACACCATATTCTATCTTTCCATCATTATTCCAATCCCAAGCATTAAAAAACTCAGCGATATCCTTGTATTGCTTCCAAGTTTTTGGAACCTCTAAGTTATAGTTATAAATTTTTTTAAATCTTTTTTTATACTCTTCATTTTCAAAAATATCTTTTCTATAATATAAATTAATACAATCACCATCATAAGGAAGAAAATAATTTTTATCATTCCAAGAAAGTACATTTTCTTTATAAATTGGTAATACATCTTGCCAATCTATTTTTTCTTCAACCCATTTTGGTATTTCTTCAGCATGTCCATCAGCTAATAAAGAACCCGCCCAAGATGAAAAAATCACAAAAACATCATAATTTATCTTTTCATCTACAAAAGACTCCTTTATCTTTGGAATCATATCATCCCAACTAGGAGAAACTATTCTTATTGTTGCGCCAGTTCTATCTTCGAACTCTTTTACCTCTTTTTTTATAGGACCAGTAATTGCTTTATCAAAATTAGGAGAAAGTATAGTAATAGTTTGATTTTTATATTTTAAATGGGAATCGTTACTTTTATCATCACAAGCATTAAATACTAAAAAAAATAAGCCAAGTAGAAAAATTTGTGAGATTTTCATAATATTTCCTAATCATTTAATATTATTATTTTAGCTTAAAATTTCTCAAAATTATCAAAAAATAAATTTTTAAAGTTATTTTTTAAAAATACAAACTCTATTTCTACCACCAGCTTTAGCTTCATATAAGGCGATATCTGCAAAATTTAATAACTCTTGTATGTTATAATTATCACTATTTGTAGATACTCCAAATGAAGCAGTAAAATCACATAAAGTCTCTTTTGTTAAATTTATTTCCCCTTTTTCAATTTCAATTCGCAATCTTTGTGCAATTTGTTCTGCTTCAAATACATCAGTACAAGGTAAAGAAATAGCAAATTCTTCACCACCAATTCTACCTATGATATCTATATCACGCAATACAGTTCGGCTTATATCTGCAATTTTTTTTAATACTAAATCACCCACATTGTGTCCATATTTATCATTTAATAATTTAAAGTGATCTATATCAAACATAATTATTGATAGAATACCTCCAAATCTATGGTTACGAGATATTTCTAATTCTGATTGTTCAATATAATATCGTCTATTTGGTAGATTTGTTAAAAAATCAAAATATGCTCTATGTTCCAACTCTTTTCTAGCATTTCTATTTTCAATTGCTATAGAAGCTAAATTTGAAGCAAATTTAATGCGTTCAAAATCTTGTTCTTTAGGTAAAGTTGGTTTATTATGATAAATAGCAAAAGTTCCTAAAACCTCACCCGTTGATGAAATAATTGGTTCTGACCAACATGAATATAAATTGGCTTTTTTTGCTAAATCTTTATAATCTTTCCAATACTCATCTTCCATAATATTTTCAACAATTACACGCTCTTTTAAATAAGCAGCTGTTCCACAAGAACCTACTCCTACTCCTATTTCAACTCCATTAATTGCTTCATTAAAGAAAGCAGGAAGAGAAGGAGAAGATCCAATTAATAAATATTTTTTATCTTCTAATAACAAGATACTACAAATAGATGTTTTATCTTCTAACTCAATTGTTTTAATAATATTATGCAAAATATCTCTTAAATCAACACCCTTTGCTACCATTTCTAACATATTATCATGACTACGATTTCTAAGTTCATTCTTCCAATGTATTGTAATATCACTAAAATTACTTAATCTTTTTTCTCCTATCCATGATAACCGAATCAGTGTTCTACGGTTAGTACCATCTTTACAGGTAATAGTTGCTTCTAATTCTGGTGGCTGTTGTTTTTCATTAAATGACTTTATTACTTTATTATTCCATGGAATAATAAGATTTTCCCTATATTGTTTATTTGGGAAAGCTTTTATAAACCAAACCATTAATGTTGGTATATCTTCAATGGTATATCCAAAAAGCTCTGTAAACTTGTGATTTACATACTCTATTTCACCATTTTTGTTTGTCCATCCAATCCCTAAAGGAGAAAAATTTAAAATATCTTTTAATTCAACACTTTGTTCATTGGTTTTTTTTAGATTTTGTTCTAATTTATCTTCTCTTTGTTTTGACAAACTTCCAGATACTAAAAGTTCAATCATTTGAAGGATACAAAGCATTAAAGATTTTATTTTCTCTTCTGTAACTATTGGTACTTTTTGTATAGCTGCAAGATAACTAGTTTTATCATAATTATATTTTTCAGCTTGAGAAATAAAATAATCTAGATTTGGAGAGTCAAATAAAACTTGTCCTAAAAATAGTGTTGCAATAACTTGGTTATTTACAATAATTGGACTTGAATAATCTATCAAACCATTCTTACACTTTTTTTTAGAAATAGGCTTTTTTGATAAACTTTCAAATAAGGAAATATTACTTTCTTTGCAAAAGTTATTTGATTCAATATTTTTTATGTGAAAATTATTACAAGCATCACTCCAACCTGATTGAACAATTATTTCTCCATTTTTATTGATAATTCCATTAGCTATTCCAGTTGATTCAAAAAAATTATTTAAAATCTGTCTAAAAGATTTAATATCAATTAATTCACTTATCTGATAATCTTCTTTTTTATTAATGTCCATGTAGTCCTTGTATATTAACTGATATTTTGATGGAATTATATTTAAATATAATTCTGCTTAAATAATAATTAGAATTACTTATATTTATTTATATATGTTTAAGTTGCATAATAATTTATTTTTAAGAGAAAGTATCTTTAAAAGCCAATTGATGCAAATGGAAGGTCTAAATAAATGGGTTAGAACAGGACAAGAAGAGCTAAAAGGTTACGATGTTTTAACAACTGCTATGAAAGAAAAAGATTTAATGAAAAATAACTGGTAGGATTTTCCTACTAGTTACCTAAAACTCTATTTAATAAACTTACTATATAATCATTAAAAAGAATAATTATAATGAAACTTTTAAGCCTACTTATTTTGATATTTTTCTCATTGAACTTTTGTTTTGCAGAAAATGAAACAGACCTCCTATCAAAAGCAGACAATCTTTATAAATCAGGTAAAACATTACAAGCAAAAAAGCTATATGAAGAAGCTGCAAAAAAAGGAGATGCCAAAGCTCATTTTGCACTAGCATATAAATATGTACTTACAAAAGAACAATCCATTTATCACTTTACACAAGCTGCAATAAAAGGTCATGAAAAAGCATTAGCTTATGCTTTGGATGATTTACTTTTTAGAGTAAATGATTTAGAACTTGCAAATCCTAAAAAAGCTTTAGAAGTATATAAACAAGCTAAAAAGAGTAATCCAAATATAAAATTATATGATGAAAAAAACATAGTAGAAACTCTAAAGTTAGCAGTAAAATCTAGTGATTTTGATGCAAAAGCATTTATAAAAAAATACAATATAAAAAATACAAACTCTTCACCTTATTTCATATGGGAACTAGCCCAAGAAGCAGCAAAAAATGGAAGATTTGGAAAAGCCAATGCAAAACTTGTTTTTGATTTGGTTGTAAGAGGAGGAAATGTACCAGCAGAATATGAGGAAGCAGTAAAAGCCACATATAAAAATTGGCAAAAAGGTATTGCTAAATTTGACTTGTGCAATTTTATCACAAGTGGTATGGGTATGGGATATTGTGCAAAAAAAGAGGAAGAAAAACAACAAATAAAAAGAGATAAAGAGATAAAACAATTTAGAAATATACTTTCAAAAGAAAATCAAACATTATTTAATGATACTTTAAAATATACAAATAAATTTATCGAAAAAAAGGCTATTTTAGAAGAAGGACATGGAGGTTCAGGAAGAGCTAGTTTTCTAATAAATTCAGAAACTAAACAAAAAAACGAATATTTAAAACTACTAAAAAAGGTACAAAAAGGTCTTACTCCCAAATTAAAGTATTCTTTAAAATACTATGACAAAAAATTAAATGAAACATACAAAAAAGTTCTAAAAAAACTCAAAAAATCAAGTATAGAATATACAATGTCATATCCAATAACCTTTGATAATATAAGAACTGTTCAAAGGATTTGGATAAAATATAGAGATGCTAATACTAAACTCTTTTTAGCAATAAACCCCTCTTCAAAAAAAGAAAATTGGGAAGCATATTTAACTAAGCAAAGAACAAATCAATTAAAACTAATATTGACCTATTAGAAGTAAATACTATTTACTTCTTAATAGCCTTAACTCTTAATCTTACATAATCAGCAATCCAACCATTCTTTTCATTATATAGTTTTGGTGTTAATATCTCTTTTACTTCTTCTTTAAACAATACTTTTTGCTCAGCTGTTAAATTTTTAGTTATGCCATTTGCAAATATATCTAACCAATTTGTGATATCATCAATTGGTGTTGGTCTTGGTATTAGTTCTATATATTCTACAGTAAAACCATTATTTTCCAAAAGCATTTTATACTCTGTATCACTTAAAAAAGTCCAAGGATTATTAAACTCTCCCCAGGAAGGATACTTATCAAAAACTTCTTGCATAGCATCAGTTAGACTCTTGATATTTCCATAGCCACCAAATTCAGCTACAAATCTACCCTCTTTTTTTAATGCTTTATTTATCTTTTGAATTGCAAGTTCACTATTCTTTACCCAATGCAATACTGCATTTGAGAAAACTGCATCAAACTCATTTTCAAAATCCAAATCTGTAGCACTTCCAACACTTGCTATTATTCCTTTAGATTTTGTTTTTTCAACCATATCTTCACTTAAATCTATACCAATAACTTCAGCCTTTGATTTTTTTATCTCTAAAGCCAAAGTTCCCTCACCACAACCTAAATCCAAAATTTTCTCACCCTCTTTTGGATTTAGTAATTCAACTACCCCTAATGCCAAATTTGATACAAAATTTGCATGTTTTTTATATTTGTTTGCATTCCAACTATTTGATTCTTTCATATATTATCTCCCATAATAAGCAATAATTGATGATTTTTCTATGGCATGGGCATTAATCATATATCCAACTAAAGCTGTTGATGCATTTTTATTTAAATCAAGTTTATCTATATCTAAAGCATACACTGTAAAAATGTATCTATGAGCCTTATCTCCAACGGGAGGACAAGCACCACCAAAACCAGTTTTACCATAGTCAGTCACACTTTGAATGATATTTGAATATTCTTTATTTCCAAAACCCTTTTCTAAACTTGTTTTATCTTTTGGAATATTAAAAACTACCCAATGCCACCAACCACTTCCTGTTGGAGCATCAGGATCATAAGCAGTTATTGCAAAAGATTTTGTTCCTTTAGGTGCATCTTTCCAAGAAAGTTGTGGAGAGATATTTTTTCCAGTACAACCAAAGCCATTAAAAACTTGTTCATTTGAAAGTTGCCCTTGTATATCATTACTACTTAAAGTAAAACCTTGGGCAAATAACAAACCAACACTAAAGATTAATCCAATACATATTTTTTTCATACTCTTCCTTTTTGTAAATCTATAAGTATTTTACAAAAGTTTAAAATATAAATGTACAAGAAATCTTAGATTTTATGTCGGAATTCTTTAGGTGTTTGCTTATGATATTTTTTAAATTGGGAAATAAACCATGAAACAGTAGAGTATCCACAAGTTGTAGATATATCTGAGATGCTTTTATTAGTAGTAGTTAAAAGTAAAACTGCTTTTTCTAATCTTTTTGTATCAAGCCATATTTTTGGAGTTTGGTTAAACTCTTTTTTAATATATCTTCTAATTTTATTTTCTGATAATCTTGTGATTTTACACATATCATCAAGGGTTTGGATAAGATCAATGTTTGATTCTAGTATATATTTGATTCTATCTTGACTTGTAGCTAAAATTGAGTTAAAAAAAGAGTACATTTGCTTTTCATTATGTTTTATTGCTTGTAGAAATATCTCTTCAATTTTAAGTTTTAAAAGATTTTCATTGAAATCAACTTTTAAATATTCTTGAAAAGTTTGTACACTATTTTCAAATAATTTATCACTTTTATAACTTGCCTTTACTGTACTCTCTTCATCTTTTGTATTGATTTGAATATTATATTTATTTATAAAATCAAAAATAAATTTATCATCAAAATATACTAATAATGACTTGTATTTAGAATCATTAACCAATCTTTCACTCATATAATAGTTATTTTGAGTAAGAAAAAATATATCTGTTTTTTGTATATTAATATCTTCATTACTTAGATGAATAACTTTTGAACCTTCAAGTACTATACCCATACTATGCATTGTTGTTCTTGCATATACATTGGAGTTTTGTGTTTTAGTAATATAATTTAAACACAATAAATCATCTATTTTTAAAAGATTTTTATATTTATTTTCAATAAAATAATTTGGCACTACATAGGTCAAGATGATTTTTCCTTTTTAAAATACTATTTTCATCAAATCGTCATGAATAAATTTATAATTTAGTTTTGATACAAGCAAATCATTCTTTACTATTTTTTTATTGCTTTCATTTTTCCCTGAATCAAAAGTTGGAACAGGTAAACCTGATACTTTTGCACAATAGGTATAAAACTCTTTTTTTGTGGGATGGGAAGGAGCAGCACAATTAAAAGTTTCATCAAAAATATCTTGTTTAATTACATTTCCTATTATACTAATACAATCATCCCTATGTATCATATTTACAGGTATATTTGCATCTTTTACAACTTTGCCGTTTGGGAAAAACTTTGCAGGATTTCTTCCATATCCTATAAGTCCTCCAAATCTTAAAATTGTTATTTTGAGATTTGTCTTTTTAAATAGATTTTCTATTTCAATTAAAGGACTTGTTTCATCTTTTAATACTGAAATTGAACTAATAAAAACAATTTTTTTGATATTTGAATTGAGTATATGTTTTATCAACTCTTTAAATCCATCAATATTTTTTGAAGGTATATTTATAATCAAAATATCTGAACATAAAAACTTATCAACCTCATCATTTAAATTAGTAGTATCCACAATAAATGGAGTGATATTTTCACCTCTTAATCTATCAATTTTTTCATTTGTACTTGTAGATAATTTTACAGAAAATTCTTCTGATAATACTTGGGCTAATGGAAAACCTAACCAACCACTACCTAAAATGCTAATATTATTCATTTACATTTTCTTTCAAATTTTCAAATTCATCTAATGTCATACTTGGAACAAACTCTATTATTTCATAATTTGCGACATTTACAAGTTTAAATGGATCTTGGGATAGAACTTCTAGTAACTTCTCTTTTGAATCAAGTTTTGAAAGTATCACTCCACCATTTCTTGGAATTTTTCTTCCTGAAGCTATAAAGTTACCTTCTTTATATTGCTCTTTTAAATATTTTATATGGGCTTCAAGATGAGTATCTACTTCATCTAGTGGTTTTATATAAGTTAAATTTATTATAAACATTTTTATCCTTTATTAATTAACAGCTATTACTACATTTTTATTATGTAACTATATACAATTATCCCTAAAGAGATAATTGCTAGAGTTAATAATTGCAAAGTTACAAGATCCCAACCACCTTTTTCCCAACATAGTACTCCAATAAAAGTTCCAATTGAACCACCCACAAACATCGCAGATATATAGGCTGTATTTATTCTACTATGTGCTTTTTCATCTAAGCCATAAATTTGAGATAAATTATTGATTTGAATTGCTTGAAATCCTATATCTAAAAGTAGAGTTGCCACAATAAAAGCATATAAATTTGTATCAAATACTTTAATTATAATTACACTAAGTATTATCATCAATATAGAAATCAGTTTAATTCCATTTCCATTTATCTTATCTGATATGTTCCCAATATAAGGGGCTAATAAGGCACCTGCTACTGCTAGTATACCAAATAGTCCAATAATGTCACTATCATAATTAAAAGGAGCTTGGCTTAATTTGAAAGTTAAAGTTGTCCAAAAAGAACAGAAAATTCCAAATGAAACTGCAATCAATAAGGTATTTCTTCTAAGTAGTGAAAATCTTTTTAACTGATAAATTGATGATTTTAAAAGTGAAAAATAACTATTTTCAAAGTGCGGTTCCATGTTTGGCAAAGTCTTTGAGATAAAAAATATCGTTGCAAATACCAAAAGAGCAGAAAAACCAAATATCACATGCCAATTATCAAACCAATCAGTAATATATCCACTTAAAGTTCTTGCTAATAATATTCCAGTTAATAATCCACTAAATATAGTTCCTACAACTCTACCCTTATCTTTTCCACTCATAGCTGCTGCCATTGGAATAACAACTTGTGCAGAAACTGCAAATAATCCAGCCATAAGACTTAAAATATATAAAACAAAAATATTACTTATAAATGAAAGTCCAAGTAAAGATAGACCTAATAAAACATGTAAAATAATAATTAGTTTTTTTCTATCCATCTTATCACCAAGTGGACTTACAAAAAATAGTCCCAAACCATACCCAACTTGGGAAAATGTAGTTAGATTTCCTACTGCTAGATGACTTACATTTAAGTCCTTTGCAATATCATTTAAAATTGGTTGATTATAATAGATATTTGCAACACTAATTCCTGCTGTTGCTGACATGACAAAGATTTGTTTTTTAGTAATCATTAATTAATATACCTTTATGTTTTTTAATAAGATTGTATCACGCCTCTATTAAGCTAGGCTTTCTAAATGAATAAATTTATTAAATAGAAAACAACTTTATTAAAAAAACTCCTTTTTTAATTTTGAGTATTATAAATAAATTTGGGAGTTTAGAGTATAAGAAAAGATGATTATCTTATAAGTTTTGTTCCCTATAGAATAAAGGGGTAGTTTTATAATATTTTTTAAATTGTATTATAAACCAAGAGACACTTGAATATCCACATGAAGTTGCTATCTGTGATACACTTTTTTGAGTATTTTTAAGTAGCAGAACAGCAAAAGAGAGCCTTCTTTCATCTAACCACTCTTTAGGATTTTGATTATAAAGTCTATTTACCTCTTTTCTTAAGGCTTTTGAATTAAGCCTTGTGAGTTTACACATATCATCAATATTATTTATGATATCAAGATTCTCTTCTAAAATATATTTTATCCGTGAAGATTTAGTTTGTACTATCTTATTTAAAAAAGCTGTAAATTTTTCTTTATCTTTTGAAAGGGAGTATAAAAAAATTTCATCAAGTTTTAACTTTACTAAGTCAAGACTATTATCTATATTTGTTAAAAAATATTGATTTATTGTTTGAGCACAACTATTTATAAATTCATCTCTTTTAAAAGATAAAATTCCATTTTGTGCGAGTGTATCAATAGTAATATTGTATCTTTTTATAAAATTAAAAACATATTCGTCATCAAAATATATCAATATAGATTCAAAGTCATTTCTATCTCCAAGAATTTCACCCATAAAATAATTGCCTTGAGATAGAAAAACTATATCACTAGTATCTATACTTATGTCATCATCATTAAGATGTAAGATTTTTCCACCACTTATTAATAAAATAGCTAAATGCATACTGTTTCTTAAAGAGATTTTATCTTTTTTATATGTTGATGACTTTGCTACTATAACACTATCATCATGTATTATTTGATATAAATCTTTATTTTCAAAAATATAATTGGGTAAAGTAATAATCATGATTAATTATACTTTTTTTTGCATAAAAATATTTACTCTTATTTTAATATCAATTTTCATTAAATACCTCTTTTGCAGCAAACAGGGCATTTAAAGCACAAGGGAAACCTCCGTAAACTGCCATTTGCATAATCACTTCTACAATCTCTTCTTTAGTACAACCTACATTTAGTCCTGCATGAATATGCACTTTTAATTGTGCTGATGCATTTCCCATAACTGTAAGTGCTGCAATAGTTGCAATTTCTCTTGATTTTAAATCTAATTTTTCTCTTGTATAAATATCTCCAAAAGGAAACTCAATAAGCAAATCTGCAAACTCTGGGGCAATATCTTTCAATGACTCAATTACTTTTTCCCCTGCACTACCATCTACTTCTTTTAACTTCTCCCAACCTCTTTTATATCTATCTGATTTCATAATAATCCTTTATTTTATTTATGAAGATTATAAGTCAATCCAAGAAGTAAAAGTATAAGAAAAAAGACTTATTTTATAAGTTTTGTTCCCTATAAAGTAATGGGGTAATTTTATGATACTTCTTAAACTATATAATAAAGAAACACTTGAATAACCACAAGAGTAGAAAAAAATAATTTTTTTTTAATTAAAAAATAAAAGTAAAATCATTATTATAAAGTGCGAATTTTACTATTCTTTATCCAAAAAAGTCGTTCAAAATATTTTTCTAAGAACAATTATAATAATATCAGCAGATTTATATTAACAAAGGAAAACAATGAAATTATTATTATTTTCAATTACTATTATTTTACTTACTTTAACTGGGTGTTCAAATAAATTACCCTTAGCCAAAACACAATTAAGTATAAAATCAAACAAAAAAGAACTAATATCACAAGCAAACATGGGTGATATTAAAGCAATGATTGAATTAAATAAGAAATTTGTTTTCCCAGAAACAAAAGAGGGGTTTGACTATTATAATAAATGGTACCCACTTGTCTTACAAAGTAAAAATTCAAGCGATATTATGGATTTTGCAGAAGTTTTTTATGAATACAAAGATATGTTTATAAGTGGAAAAGAAAAGTATGTAGCCCTTTTAGAAGCAGCATCAAATGAAAAGTTCAAAAAGCCTTTATTTAAACTTTTACAAATATATCTATATGATTATGACCATAAAAAGATAAAAGATACCCAATCAAAAATTTTATTAAATGCTTCAAAAGAAGATTTGACAAAGATTTATGATTTGTATTTAAATATGGGTAAAGAAAAAGATGCAAAAAAAATAGAGACTATAATAGTACAAAAAGGTTATTCAATACCTGTTACTAAAGAATTCTTGAGATTTAAAAATTTCCGTAACTTAAAAAAAGAGGAAGTGAGTAAAATACTTAATGATATCTTAGCATCTAATGAATATGAAAAAATTGTTACAACAGCTAATATTTTGAAAATTAGAGGTGAGTATGAAGAATCAAAACTATTTTTCAAAAAAGTAATAACTCTTACAAATGATGATGCAGATAAATATTTAGAATATGCAGATTTATATGACAAAATGGCTTCTCAACATAGAGTTTTAAATGGAAAAGATGAGAAGTATAAAGATTATCAAGAAGAGATAATTTCAAAGCTAAAAGAAGCAATTAAATATGGACAAAGTGAAGCATATGGCAAATTATTAAAAGTATATTCAAAAGAAAAATATTTTAAAAATGATTATGAACTTTTAATTGAAAAGTTAAGCAAAACAACCCAAGGAAATAGAATATTGGCAAACTCATCAAGTGGAAGTTTTTTTACTCCTGATGATAATATTAAAGATTACTATACAAAAGCTGCGATGAATGGAGATGAAGAGTCAATAGTTCATTTAGCTACAAGAGTTCCTTATACCTATCAACCAGACCTCAAAAGAGATGAAGATACAAAAAAATGGCAAGAGTATATTTTAAATAGTAATAACCCCGCTTTACAAAAAAGATTTAAAAAAGTTTTATTCTCTTATAAATACAAAAATAGTAAATCATTAGATAATGTAAAAGTTGCTATTACAAATATTGATTTAAAAAATGATAATATTTTTACTCTTAGAAGATTGTATAAAGATTTGAAAAACTCTAATCCAACAAAAGCGATGGAGTACTTACAAAAAGCTGTGAATTTTGGTGATGTAAGTAGTACTTATGAGCTTATAAAAGTATATCGACAAAAAAATACAAAAGAAGACATTCTTTTTGCTATAAAAACCTTAGAAGAATTAGCAATAAAAGGAGATAGAACTGCTGCAATTAAAACAGCCTTACATTATGATTTAACTTCAAAAGATAAAACAAAAGCGGTAAAATATTATGAAATAGCCTCTTCTTTAGGAGATAGAAGTTCTACAGAAACATTAGCTCGTATTTTTATGTGTGAAAGTTGTAAAAGTACTAAGGAACTAATTGATTATAAAAAAGCTAAATTCTATGCCCAAAAATTAGTAGATGAAGGTATAGTTAAATATAACTTTAATCTAGGTTGGCTTTATACTACAGGAAATGGTGTGAAAAAAGATATGAAAAAAGCTATTTATTACTTCACCCAATCATATAATTTAGCAAAAGAAGAAACAGCTGCTTATAACATAGGTCTTATCTATAAAGATGGAGATGGTGAAGTAAAAAAAGACCTAAAACTTGCAAAATATTGGTTAAAAAAAGCAAATACAAAAGAAGCAAATAAAGTGCTTCAAGAGATGAAGGAAAATAATGAATAAAATAAAAGTTATAAGTTTATTCTTAATAGTATTATTATTCGCAAGTTGTGCAAATAATAATCTTGAAACTAACTCTACAATCATACCAACAACGCAAAAGAATACTCTTATATCAAAGGCAAATAAGGGTGATATAAAAGCTATGATAGAGTTAAATAGAGTATATTTATTTCCTGAAACTAAAGAAGGCTTAGAGTTATACAATAAATGGTACCCTCTTGTTTTAAAAAGTAATAATACTGAAGATATTATGGAGTTTTATCCTATCTTTACTAAATATAAAAAGATGTTTATAAACGCAGATGAAAAATATGAAAATATATTAGAAACAGCTGTAGATTTAGGAAGTCAAAAAGCTTTATACATATTGTCTTCTCATCTTATTCGAAACAAGCAATATGACAAACTTAAAAAAATATCAGAAAAAATCATAAAAGAAAAAAATCAAGATAAACTCATAACACTTCATAATATATATCTATTTAGTCGTCAAAAGAATGAAGCGAAGAAGATAGAAAAACTAATCACAAAAACTAATAAAGAGTATTTTCATTCATTATCACTAAATGATAAACTTTTTTATACACATCTTATATATTTACAACCAAGAGAAAAAGGTCTTGAATACAATGAAATCATAAAAGATACAATAAATTCAAATGATCCAAAACTTATATCAGGTATGGCAAATGTACTATTTGATGATGCAAGATGGTACAGAGCAAAAGCATACCTTGAAAAAGCTGTAAAACTAAATGATAAAGATTCCCTTATACATTTTAACTTAGCAAATGAGTATAAAATAATTGATACCTCAAAACATAAATACAAAGAACAAATCATATTTCATCTTACGAAAGCTGCTTTGTTAGATAATTATAAAGCAACAGAACAACTATTGGAAATCTTTTTAAAAGAAAAAAATACTCAAGCATATTTTGATTTAAAACAAAAAATTCTAAAGCTAAATGAATCAAAAAGAGCATTGGCAGACTTTTATTATAAACAAAATCGAATCACTGAAGGTGATACACTTTTAAATGAACTAGCACAAAAAAATAATAGCCAAGCTATTATAAGTTTAGCACGAAGTTATAAAAGTAAAGAGTTTAATCCTGAAAAAGATGCCCTTATTGATAAATGGAAAAACTTTGTTTTAAATAGTGATCAAGTCTATTTAAAAGAGATGTTAAAACCATATCTTATATATAGAGAAGATATTGAGTTTAAAAACAAAATCATTCAAAAACAAATAGAAAACAATAATATCACTGTACTCAAAGAGTTAGCCAAAAATACAAAATTTAGCACTAATATCGAAAAAGATGAGGCAATACCTTATTTACAAAAAGCTGCTTCATTTGGTGATGTTGAAAGTAAATATCTTCTTGCAAATAAGTATAACTACTACGATAAGAAAGAATCTAAAAAAAGAATAGCAATATACAATGAACTCATAAAACAAGGCGATATAAAAGCTTATAAAGAGTTGGGAACTGCATATAGTTATGCACCATCAGGTAATACAAAAGAAGATGTAAATAAATCTTTATACTACTATAAAAAAGCATATAAAAATGGTGATAAAAGTGCTTTAGAAGATATTATTGTTTATTACATTTGTCCTGATTGTCCTACTTATAATCAAGAACAAAGCGAAATTTATATCAATAAAGCAATAGAAGATAAAAATGCAAACTTACTTTATAGATTAGGCGGAACTTATAAAATTGGGAAAATCGTAAAAAGAGACAAAAAAAAGGCAATACAATATTATAAAAAAGCTTCTGAATTAGGAAGTTCAGGAGCATATTCTGCTCTTGAAGATATATATCAAAATGAAAAAGAAGGTAAGAATTGGTATGAAAAAGTTGTACCAAAAAAAGTACAGACATATGAAGACTTACTCAATGAAAGTAGTAAAAAAAATACTAAAAAGAATGGAAAATAAAAATGAAAATAATTTTATTTATATTAATTAATCTATTTATATTTACAACTTATACAAATGCTTCAGAAATAGCAAGTAAAGAAGCACTTATCAAAAAAGCAAATAAGGGAAATATTCAAGCTATGATTGAGCTTAATAAAATATATTTATTCCCTCAAACAAAAGAGGGTTTTGAGTTTTATAAAAAGTGGTATAACCTTGTATTAAAAAATAATAAGTCAAAAGATCTACTCAGCTTTGCAAAAGTATATAACGAATACAAAAGTATGTTTATAAATGGTGAGTTAAAATATATAGAGCTTTTAGAAGCAGCTGATAAACTTGGCAATAAAAATGCGGCAATTATTTTAGTTAATCAATATAAAAATGATATGGACTTTAGCCGGGTAGTTGGCAATTATGAAAAACCAAAGAAGTTCTATGAAAGAGTAGTTAAAAAAATAAACCCAAAAGATATAGTTATCAAAAAATCAAATGAATACAGCACTATGGATATAAAAAAATTAAAAAAAGCTGCTTTAAAAGATAACTATCTTGCCACAAGATATCTTTTAAAAAAATATCTAAGAGATAAAAAATATCTAGATGAGTATTTAGCTTTTGAGAAAAAAGCATTAAAACTAAATGAATCAAAAAGAGCACTAGCAGATTTTTTTTATGAGTATATAAATAAAACAAAAGGAATTCGACTTTTAGAAGAGTTAGCAAAAAAAGGAAATGCTGATGCAATAGCAACTCTAGCAACGAAACCAAGAAATGGATTTAGATACGATATTAAAAGAGATTCAAAGGAAAAACTTACTGATTCACAAGAAAGAATTTTTGAAATTCTAAGTGTAGCAGCAAAAAAAGTATATGAAGATTCCAATATAAAAATAGTCGCAAAGCCAATACCAAAAAATACTAACTATTTACTTGATGATTCAAAAGGAGCTCTAAAATGGCAAGAATTTATTATAAATGATAATAAACCTTATTTGATATCTAAACTAAGAACTACAATCTCAAACAATATAATTACCTATGATATATATAAAGATTTAAGAGAAAAATTAGAAGAAAAAGAGATAAAAGAAGAAAATATCTACACACTAAGAGAATTATCTAATTATTATAAAAGAAAGAATAAAAAACTATCTGAGAAATATCTAGAAACAGCTTCAAAATTAGGAGATGAAAAAAGTAGTAATGATTTGGCAAATTTTTATACATATGATAAAAGAGATAAAGTAAAATCGAATGAAATACTTGAAAAACTGGCAAGTGAAGGAAAGATTTCAGCAATAAATGATTTGGCTTATTCTTATTACAAATCAAAAGATATAAAAAAAGCTATAGAATATTATGAAATAGCAGCTAATGCAGGATCTTCAAGAGCAATAGATAAACTAAGAATAATATATCATGAGCAAAAGAACTACAAAGAAGCAATGAAATATGCTCAAAGATGCACTCTTTTTGATAATCCTAGTTGTTATTTCTATGTAGGTTATTACAATCACTTAGGTTTAGATACAAAACAAAATCTAAGCGAAGCCATAAAATACTATAAAAAAGCATATAGTATAAATAAAAATGATTATGCAGCTAATAACATCGGTCAAATATACTTAGTAGGTGGAGCTGGTGTGAAAAAGAATTTAGAATTAGCAAAACAATGGCTTAGAAAATCAAATATTAACATGGCAAAAAATACACTAAAAAAACTAGGGGCTAAATAATGAGAATACTATTTTTTATACTTATTAATATATTTATACTAACAACATATGCTAATGCTTCACAAGTACAAAGTAAACAAACACTCATAAAAAAAGCAAATAAAAACGATGTACAAGCAATGCTTGAGTTAAATAAAATCTACTTATTTCCTCAAACAAAAGAGGGAGTTGATTTTTATACAAAGTGGTATGATTTAGTATTAAAAAGTAAGGATACTAAAGATATTATCGCTTTTGCAAATGTTTATGGTAAATACCAAGATATGTTTAGTGATGGTATCAAAAATTATATAGTACTTTTAAATAAAGCCATTAAACTTGGAAACAAAGAAGCTGTATATATGTTGATTGATAAATATGTAACAACTGAGCAAGTACTGGAAGAAGTAACAAATAACAAAGAATTAAAAAAATTTTTTGATGATGCTATTAAAAGTGCGAAAGAACAAAGACTAATTGATTTATATACTAAGTATTTATTAGATACTAAAACTACATCATACGAAAGACTTCTAAGGGCGAGACTAACAAGTAAACTTATAAAACAACTAAATTTTAAAGCACCTAATCTTGATAAGCTTTTAGAACTAGACACTTTATATAATACATATGATATGAAAAAAGTCAAAGAAAAAGCAGATGAGATATATGCTTTAGATGATTATAATTTACTTGTAGTAACTGCTGATTTTTTTTATGGAAAATATAAAGCTGATGAAGGTAAAAAGTTTTATGAAAAAGCTTTAAAAATAGATAATACAGATGTAACAAAACTTGATGATACAAAAGCTATATCATATTATTATAATAAGGCTAAGATTTATGAAGCAATTCAAGCATATAAAACAACACAAAATGAAGACCTATTAGTTGGGTTTTTACAAAAAGCTGCTTTATTAGATAGTTATGATGCTACAAAAGAGCTTTTAGAGATTTATCTAAAAAATGTAAAATATAAAGATGCATATCTTGCTTTAGAAAAAAAGCTTTTAAACCTCAACGAATCAAAAAGAGCTTTGGCTGATTATTTATTTAACAATAGAGATAAAGAAAAAGCAATGAAAATATTAAATGAGTTGGCAAAAAAAGGCAATGAAAATGCCATGATAGAACTAGCAATAAAACCTTTTAAAAAGAAATCTACTAGTCCATTTTCATCTGGAGATACATATGGCTATTATGACCCTGATGTGGCAGTAGTAAATAGAAAATGGCAAAAAATTATCTTAAATAGTAACAAACCATATCTTATATCTAAATTAAGAAATGCCATTGGTAAATCTCCTATTTTATATAAAGAGTATACAAAACTAAGAGAAAAAATAGAAACAAAAGAGATAAAAGAAAAAAATATCTTAACTCTAAGAGATTTGTATGAACAAAATAAAATCAATGATAATAAACTTGCTAGAAATTATCTAAATCAAGCCATCAAACTAGGTGATGTAAAAAGTGGTCTTATTTTAGCACAAGCAGATAAAATTGAAAAAAACAAAAAACCAGGTGGTAAAGAGTATTTCATAGCAAAAATGTATGAATCAGGAATGTTTGGTAAAATAGACAATAGAAAAGCTATGTATTATTATAAAGCATCAGCAAAATTGGGTTATCCACTAGCCTATATGACACTTGGAATATACTATCATCAAACATTAGATCACGCTATAGCAATTGACTATTTTAAAAAATGTGTTGCCTTAGGAGAGGGAGTTTGTTATGCTTATATGGCTAAATATTATGAAGAAGGTTATATACAAATACTAAAAAAAGATATGAATAAAGCTTTAGAATATTATAAAAAATCATATGAACTAGATAAAAACAAAGATGTAGCTAAATACATAGCAAAAATATATGAAATAGGAAAAGGTTCAATAACAAGCAATTCAGAACTTGCAAAACAGTGGTATGAAAAAGCAAATATAGAAAAGGCAAAATAAGTTGGCATTGGTACATAAGTTAAAAAATCAGTTCTCTAAGGATATATTTTCAAAGTTCCCCTCAATATTTATATTTATGGGAACTACTCTATTCTTAGGAATTTACGGTAATCATAAAGGAACTACTTTAACATCTGAATTTTATTATTCATTATTTATGATGATTATTTCAGTTTCTATACATCTATTTTTTTATAAAAAAAGATTATCTATATTATATAAAACTATTGTATGGGTATTGTCTTTTTTAGCTGTATTTTTGTGTGTATTTGTATATACTCAATCAGAATTTATATTTTTCCTTAGCACTCTTTTACTTTTAAGTTTTGCACCTTTTTTATTTAGAAATTCTTCCAATGAAGATATTTTATTATTCAACCTAGTATTACTCTCAACTATTAGTTTTGCCCTACTTAGCTCACTCATATTATTTGCTGGAATTGAATCAATAATTTTCACACTAATATATCTATTTAACATGCATTTTAATAAACTTTATCACTATGATATAGCAATAACAATTTTCACTGTTTTATTTCCACTTCTTGCACTATCTAATATATTAAAAGATGACTTTTTAAATACTATAAATTTTAAATATGATAATGCATTTTTGCTACTTATTAAAAATATCTTATCACCAATAATTTTGATTTATGCTTCTATTCTTTATATTTATTTTGCAAAGATTATATTTTTACAAGAGTTACCTAAAGGTGAATTATCTACCATTATATGTCTTTTTTTGACTATTGGTATTTTATTAAAAAGTTTACTTGTAGGATTAAACAATCACAATAAAATAAGTAACTTTTTAAACAAATATTTCATCTATTTGATGATAGTTCCTATAGTTTTTTTAAATATAGCAATTTATACAAGAGTAGAACAATACGGATTTACAGTATTGAGATATTTATTAATCATGTGTAGTATTTGGTTTACATATTTATTTTTATATGAACTTATTAAAAAAAGTTTTAGCATAAAAAATGCTCTTATTTCGCTTTTTTTATTAAGCCTAGTAACATCAATTAGTCCATTTAATGCTAAAGATATATCAATAAATTCTCAGCTTAATCGACTTAAAACTATATTGATCAAAAATAATATGTATATAAATAATAAAGTAATAGCTACTAAAGAAGAGCTTCCCACATCCCAAAAAATTGCAATCAGTGAAACAATCAAGTATCTTGTAAATAAAGATATAAGTAAAAATGCTCTTAGTAAACTATTTGATAAAAATATATCATCTAAAGAAGAAGCTTTGAAATATATCAATGTGCAATATACAAACAAATATACTTTATTACAACCAAAATATTTAAAAAATATTTCTCTTAATAACATTGCTATAAGAACTACAGGTTATGATTATGTGGCTGATTTAGTATTTAATTCCCTTAAGAAATCTATGCAATTTGGAGCAAAGTCTTTGAATTATTCTATGCAAAATTCTATATTGACAATCAACATAGAAAAGCAAATTTTTAAATTTGATTTAAAAGCTATTGTAAAAGAACTACGCAAAGATAAAGTAGAATATTTAGATAAGACAAACTATCAAAAAGCTATTTTTGATATGGAAAATGAAAATATAAAAATAAGACTTTTTATAAAAAGTTTATTCATTGTAGAAAAAGATTCTCTCTATGATTTAAGAATAAATGCTGGTAAAGGTATTCTTCTTTTTAAAATAAAAAAGAAGAATAAGTAGATTTAAAATTAATCTTTTATATCTACTCTATCTTTTACTTTTTTAGGTATTTTCTTCTCTTTTCCCTCTTTTATCATAAGTTCAATATACTTTTTATAAGCATTTTTAGCTTTGTCTTTTTTCCAGTATGACCAATATGCATCACCAAGATTATAATAAGCCACAACTCTATTTGGATATTTCTCTATTATCTTTTCTAATAAAATAATAGAATATTCTTCTCTATGTAGTTTCTCTAAATAATATGCGATATTGTTATAGCTTTCAACTGTTTTATTTGTGATTGGTTCTTGAACCATCAACTTCCAAAAAAAGATTGTATTATACTTATTTGCAATACGAGTCTTTTTTTGTTTATACATAGTACTTAATTCTTTTTCAAGATCTGTTAGTGAAATCCCAAGGGCATCTTTGTCATATACTTTTTTTAAAGTGCTTTGATAATTTCTTAAATTAGAACACTCTTTAATAAGCTCTTGATAATAAGAAGTATCATCAAAATCATTCTTTAATTTATCAAAATATTTTCCATATCCACTTACCATATATCTTTGAATATTTTTAAAATCATATCCAAACGAATACCAATTGTCAGTTCTATAACTTATTTCTTGATTGTATTCACTTTTTGTAGAATTCTTAATATCATACAAGGCAAGTTCATTTTTTGCTAACATATATGTTACTTTTGCTTTAAACTCTTTTTTTGTAAAGTTTTCAAGTGCTTTATTAAGATATTTGTTTGAGAGGTTTATTTTTCTTAGTTCCAACTCTTTTTCTTTAAATGAGTAGGAACTTCTATAAACTGTTGTAAGAGTATTTGAATTTCCCCAATAACTTAAGTTATACAAGGCAGTTGCATACAAATAATTACTCATAGCATCATTTGGATTTTTCTTTAAATTCTCTTTGATTTTTATTATCTTTTCTAAAGTCTCTTTCAAAGTAACCTGTGTAGGAGATACTCTTCTATTATTTCCCGCTATTAAGTTATTAAAAATATTAAATCTCAACTTATAATTTAACTTATCAGGGTACTCTTTAAGTAATTTTTCAAATTCTAAGTTATTCATCAAAATACTAAAATAGGCTTTTTGTAAAGATTTATCAAAATCTTTATACTTAAAGATAATCTTTTCTAGCATATACTTTTCTAAGCCAGATTTATCTTTTTTATTCTTTAACTCCTCTATTTTTTCATACTTCTCTAAATTTATACTATTGATACTTAGGTATCTATAGTTTGAAGCAATAAAATATTTAAACTCATCACCTTTATCTTTATACAAATCTTTAACTTTATAAAATGTATATTTAAATAAAGAATCTTTATTACACTTTTGAGTCATCAGTTTATCAAGTCTAGTTGCAATATTATTTTCAATATCTGTATTAATAGTTTTTAAGCCGTTTAAATAAATAATATAACCTAAAGCATTTAATTCGTGAATATCCTCACCCTTTACTTCTTTGTATGCTTTTTGTAAGTAATCTTTTGAAGAAGCGATATCTCCTTTATAAAAAGAGAAATATGCTAAAGCTAAATCAACTGTGTACATATTATCTTTTGATACAGTTTGTAAATAATTTACCAAAGGAGTATATTTATCTATATTTTTGGGTTTAACTTCATAATATGAATCTTGTGGATAAATATTAAAAAAGTCTTGTGATTTTAAAACTTCTCTAAATAATAATAGGTCATAATTTTTTGAATTAAGATCAATTTTTGCGATATTTTTAAGCTCTTCTACAATATTTGCATTTGCATCTAAAGCTCTTAGAGTAAGAAATTTGATTTTTTCATCTTTATCTTTTGCCATAGAGACTAAATCATTCCAATCCTTGTCTGTTTTAATTGCATTAAAATTATAAAATGCCAAATACCAATTTGACTTAGACTTATCAAATAACTTAGTGAATTCATAAACACCCTTTACATTTTCACCATTTTTTATCAAAATTCCAGCATATAAACCTTGAATCCAATCCTTTACAATAGAATCACTTCTTTGTAATAACTTTTTATTTGCAGTATAAATTGAATATGCATTATCTTTATTATAATAGTGTGCAAGTCTTAATGCTAAAAAGAAGTATCTTTGTTTTAAATATTTTGATTTTGTACTTTGTATATTTGATATAGCTTTACTTATTAATAAATCAACATCTGATTCTTTTAATTTTTTCCCCTTATATCCATATTTTAAATAATATTTTCTCCATGAAGTTACAAAAGGTGCTTGTAAATTTACAAAATCTATATAAGCTCTTATCTCTTTATTTTTTATTGATGAAAGATTTTTTCCCTCATATAAAAACTCTTCAATTTGTTTGAGGGAGTATTGTTTTCCAAACTCTTTTTGCCACTCTTTTAGATTCTCTTTTTTTGCCTCTTTATCTGAGTTCATAACTATATTATTATATGTAGAAGAGAAGTTTAAATTATCTTGTATATTGGAAAAAGCATAATCTCTTTTGTGCAAAAACTTAAACTCATAATCCTCTGGCCAAAAGCCACCTCCACAGGCAAACAAAAAGTGGTGCAAAAACACCCATAAAAATATTATTCTAAAAAACACTATAAATATTCCTTCTTACTTTAATTTATTTAAATCATATTTGTCTTTATATTTTATTGTATAAAATATCACCTCATAAAAAGGATTTTTTGCAAGCTCAAAAAAATCATCCATCGCTACTTTTAAGTCTTCAAAATTTGAATCTTCGAACCTTAAAATATCCCCTTTATAGATGTATCTACCTTTAAAATAAAAGCTTTTATTTACTTCATAAAAGTTTTTTTTTATGAGAGTAAAATTTTGTGCAAAATCCTTTTTTTCTAAGCCCTCAAATATATCTATTGCTTTTTTATTTCTAAATTGTACACCTTGAGAGTACAAAGGCAAGGCAAGTTTTAATTTTAAGGGATAAATGTCAAAATTATAATGATATTGTCTTGCAACATCATTATCTAAAATTGAGTTTTTGGTATTAAAATTTGCGATATCAGACATATTATAATACATCAAAACTCCATAATCAACTGGCGGGATTCCAGTTTTTTTTGCATATTTTATTTGATGTAATCGTATAGTAACACTAAGTTTTTTATTGCTTTTTAGTTTTATTTCTCTTAAAAAATCAAAATATTTTGCCTTTGTTGAAAGAGACCAATCACAATCAATTTGTATTTCATCATAAGAATAAGGTATATCTTTTAAGTTATTTAAAACCTTTTTTACCATCAAACTTAAAGGCTCCTGCCCCATAGCTTTATTTGTGATATATATAACAGGCACAAAACCTTTTGTTGGTTTAGTTATAAATTTTGTTTTTATTATTTCTAGTTTATTTGAATAGTTTATATCTAAAACTTTTATATAAAGTTTCTTTTGGTTATTTTGTAAATTATAGCTATTTTCCCAATGGTAAAAAGAGAAACTAATCTCTTTTTTAAAATTATAAAAAATAGCAATAAATAATAATAAAATAAATGGAAAAAGTAATGCTTTTTTGTAGTTCAATTTTTCTCTTTGTGTAAAATAATTTTTAGAATCATAACATCATTTTACTTTTTTTTGAGAATCAAACTCAACAAAACTTTTAACTATTATTTAACTTCATATCGACTTGCTATTGCTATTCTATTTAATGTATTCATTGTGATTGCTGACCATTCAACAGCTGCAATTTCATCTTCGTTTAAAACCTCTTTTACATCTTCATAAACTTCATTGGGAACTTGTCCTTGTATGATATTACTTATAGCTTCAACTAAAGACAAACTAGCTCTTTCTTTTTCGTTGAAATATTGCGTTTCTCTCCATGCAGGTATGACACTTATTCTTTCTATACTCTCACCACAATCAAGTGCATCTTTAGTATGCATTCTAAGACAATAAGCACAACCATTTATTTGAGAAACTCTTAACAATAAAAGATGAAAAAAGCTCTCTTCTATATTTGCTTTTTTTATAAGTAATTTAACTTCATTATTTAATTCAATTACTTTGTTAAATATAGTTGGATTTGATTTTTTTAAATTTATTTTATTTGTCATAATATTCCTTTTATCTTAAATATAAAAGAATACTATCATTAAATTGTCCTTTTTAAAAGATACAGATTTTAATATTTTACAAGGACAGTTTAAAGCTTATTTCCCCAGATTAAAAATTCCTCTTACAAAATGATAAAGAATAAAAAGGAAAATAATAGGTAGAAGAATAGTTTGAAAAACAAAAGCGATAATTAAAGCTACTATATAATCACTTGACTTATCCACAGCCTTTTTATACTCTTCTATTTTTTTATCATAATAACTTGAGTCAAATTTTTCTGTGATTTTAGTAAAAAAAGAACTATCTTCTTTATTTTCTATTGTATTTTTGGTCACTTCATTTACATCATCTTTTACTTTTACAATATCTTGATTTAACTCTTGGATATTATATTCTTGTTTAACAAAATTATTATAAACAAAATCATTGGCTAATCCTATAAGTGGAACTGCAAAACGAAGAAAAATAAGTATCACTGTGATTTTAAAAAATAGCGTTCTAAATCTTTCATCTTTTGTAAATCTAAAAAACATCCAAAGATTTAAAATAAGAATTGAAAAAAGTAAAATATAATTATAAATATCAGCAGTTACAAAATTCATCATGATTTTTTGAATACCAAGGGAAACCATACTAGCAAGCATTACTAAAGAGAATTGTTCGATTAAGTCATTTATAGGATCTAAAACTTCCCCAATAGCAACTGTAAAAAAAGGCAAATCAAGCTCAGTACCTTGGGCTAGTGAAATAACAGCATTTAGAGCTTTTGCACTACCAAAGACTATTACAGATTGGTTAAAACTTTTATCAACTAGTTCCTTTCCTTTAATATCTAATATATATGAAAAGGCAAAAAATATTATTGCAATGGAAAAGCACAAAATTAAGATTTTATTCCAATGTGTTTTAAAAAACTGCATACTCTATCTTTCTTGAAATTTTTAATATTATATCAAAAAATTTAATATTTTCAATTTTCTAAAATATATCCTGCTTGTGAAATATTTTTGATAATATTTGTTGGCATTTTATTTCTAAGCTCTTTTATAAAAGACTTCAAAGCATGACTTGTCATAATTTTATCTTGCCATAACTCTATCTCGATTTGTTCGTATGTTGTTATTGAATTTTTATTTTTATATAAAAGATTTAAAAAATCATTTTCTCTTTTTCGTAAAGGAATTATTGTAGAATCATCAAAAATCAACTCTCTTTTTGATAAGTCAAGTTTTAAATTCTCACTTAGTGATATTTGCTCTGAAAAGTTTCTTTCTATGTACTTATTCAAAGCTTCATTTAATTTTTTTGAATTTAAAGGTTTTAAAATAAAATGGTCAATATTTAAATTTATCAAATTCATAAGATACTCTTCATTAGAATAAGCAGTAAGCATAATAATAGAAGTTGATATGTCATTTTGTCGTACTTTTTTTACAAAATCAAGACCATTCATTTTTGGCATTTCTATATCACTTAAAATTATTTTAGGTCTGTATTCTTCATACATTTCTAAAGCTTCTAAACCATTTCTAGCTTCATACACTTCTTTAAAATAATACTTCAAAGTACTTACAAGAAACTCTCTAATTCCATCTTCATCTTCAACACATAAAATACTTATATCTTTTAATTTTTCTTTTAATAATTCATTATCCATATCTATCCTAACACTATTACTTTAAAAACAGCACCTTCTTCATCATTTTGCACACTAAGTTCACCACCCATGTTTTTTTCAATAATCAATTTTGAAATATATAAACCAAGTCCTGTTCCTTTAGAAGAATCTTTTGTACTATAATAAGGGTCAAAAATCAAATCAAGATTTTCTTCACCAATTCCACCTGCATTATCTTTTATAGTTACTATGCTTTGCATACCTCTTGAGGTAATAGTAAGATTAATCTTTGGGTCTTTTATTTGTTTTTCTACTAATATATCTTTTGCATTGCTAATTAGATTTAAAATAACTTGCGAATATTCTGTTGGATAACCAAATATTTTTTTATCTTTTTTTATATCAAATATTAAATCTATTGATAAATTATGTAATGTTGCATCTACTAAATTTATAGCTTTTTTACAAGCATCACTTATATTAAAATACTCTTTTTTCTTATCTGGTTTATAAAAATTTCTAAAATCATCTATGGTATTTGACATAAATTCAATCATATCATTACTTCTATCTATAGAATTTAAAATATGTTTTTCATCGACTTTCTTAAATCTTGTTGCAGTTTCTAACTCCATCAAAACACCTGACAATTCACTTAAAGGTTGCCTCCATTGGTGAGCTATCATAGAAATCATTGAACCAACTTTTGCCATTTTTGATTGTTCTAAGATTGCTTTATCTTTTCTTTTTCCTTCTTCTATTCCAAAAGCTACTTTTGAAGATAAGGTTTCATTTAGATTTTTTAATTTATTTTGTTCATTTTTTACTTTACTCATGTATTTGTTGACAATATCTTTTACAATAGAAGTCATAAGGAAAGTAAATAAAGCCATAAAACACAAAACACATAAAGTCACAACTTTTATAAAATATAAAAAATCTGATTTATTCTTTTCATAAACTACTTTTTTGTCTTGTATAACTTCTTGTATTACTTTGGTACTAAAATATTTTTTGGGATATGTTTGAATTAGAATTTTCACATCATCTTGAAAATTTTTTTCTGAGACTTTCATATAGTATGAACTAATAAAAAATGCGCAAAAAATGATACATAAAAAAGGTATCATTATTATAAAAAATGGAATTCCATCTTTATTAAACACTTGTTTTCCTTGAAAAGAAAAGTGTGAGAATTAACTCACACTTTTTATTTATGATTTTTTATCGTTAATATTATCAACAATCTCTTTCCAAATAGCTTTATCGATTTTAAATTCATTGTAATCATTATATCTAAGAACAGGAACTTTCCCTTCTTTTACTTGTCTTTCATAACCTTTGATTAATTGTAAAACAGGTTTATATAATAATGCAATTACAGTCATATTGATAACTGCTAATAATCCCATTGATAAATCAGCAAATGAGAAAATTGAACCTAAATCTTGAAATGAACCCCAAATAATTAAAGTTATACAAATAACTTTAAATATATTAAAGGCAGTTTTATTTCCTTTACTAAAGAAGTTTAAACTATTTTCAGCTAAATAATAGTTATAAATCATTGAAGAAAATCCAAATAAGAATAAGGCGATTGTAACAAAGTAACCACCTAATGGTCCTACTTGTTCGATTAAGGCATTTTGAGTTAATAAAACACCTTGAACACCTTCTTCACCTGGAGTGTAAACACCTGATAAAAGAATAATAAATGCTGTACAAGAACATAAAATAATTGTATCAATAAATACAGAAAATGATTGTACAATCCCTTGTTGAACTGGATGTCCAACATAAGCAACTGCAGCAACATTTGGAGCAGAACCTAGACCAGCTTCATTTGAAAACATTCCTCTTTTTGCACCTTGTAAAATAACAGCACCAATACCACCACCAATTGCAGAACTTGGATTAAATGCTTCTGTTATAATCATATTAATTAAACCTGGGATTTCACCTATATTTAAAACAATAACAACAAGAGCAATAAGTAAATAACTTCCTGCCATAACAGGAACTATTACTTCTGACATTCTAGCAATTCTTTTTACTCCACCAAAAATTGTAAGTCCAAAAACAATTGTTAAAACAATTCCTGAAATCCAAGTAGGAATGTCAAATGTTGCTTCAAATGAAGTTGAGATAATAAATGATTGAGTTGCATTAAATGCAAAACCAAATGTAATCATAAGTAAAATAGAAATGATAACACCTAACCATCTTTGACCTAATGCTTTAGTTGCATAATAAGCAGGTCCACCTCTATATACTCCAGAATCTATGCCATCTTTTTCTTTATACAGTTGTGCCAATGAACACTCAAAGAAACTTGTTGCCATTCCAACAAGTCCAATAACCCACATCCAAAATACAGAACCAGCTCCACCAAGTGTGATAGCAACTGCAACTCCAGCGATGTTTCCACCACCAACACGACCAGCAACACTTAACATTAAAGCTTGAAATGAACTAATATGTCCTTCTTTATCATGAGCTGTTTCTCTTAAAATGTGAAACATCTTAAAGAAGTATCTAAATTGTACAAATCTAGAACTTACTGTGAAAAAGATACCAAGAATAGGTAGTACGTAAATTAAAATCGATCCCCAAATAAGGTCATTTAGGAATGTATTTATTTCTGCTAACATTATGTTCTCCTTTTGCAAAAAAAAATTTTAGCATCTTGGGGAGGCTTTAAAGTGGGTTTCTTAATAATTTATGGTTAATATGATAATATTCTATGCAATATTAAATAGAAAGAATTTTTATGATACATATATTTTCAGCACTCATTCCTGTATTTAGTCTTATTCTAATAGGATATTTTTTTAAAAGAATAAAATTCCCTTCTCATGAGTTTTGGCCACAAGCTGATAAACTAACTTATTATGTATTGATGCCTTCACTTTTAATTTATAAACTTTCAAGTGCTTCTTTAGACTCAGATAATAGTTTAGGATTTGTGGGTTCTGCTCTTTTAGCAATATTTTTGACAATGGTTATACTTATTATTGTAAATAAAATCAAACCAACATCTCCTAGTGCTTTTACTTCTATTATACAAGGTTCAATTAGATTTAATACTTATGTTTTTTTAGCTTTAGCTGGCTCAATTTTTGGAAATGAAGGCTTAATACTATCAGCAATCATACTTACCTTTGCAATTCCATTTATAAATATTTTGTGTATAACAATATTTGCACTTTATGTTTCAAATGATAAATTAGATTTTATTTATTTGTTAAAATCTATTTTCAAAAATCCTCTAATAGTAGCTTGTATTATTGGTGGAGGTATAAATTTTCTAGGGATTCATCTGCCACTTGTTTTAAATAATACTTTAGAGATACTTAGTCATGCCGCACTTCCAATGGGACTTTTATCTGTAGGATTTGGACTTGTAATAAAAGAGATTAAATCTTCAAAAAGTGAATTGATCATTGCAATAATAGGGAAACACCTAATTTTCCCAATTTTTATTTTTATTTTTGGTAAAATATTTGGAATAGATGGAATGATGCTTTCAATATTAGTTTTATTTGGTGTTTTACCAACTGCACCTTCATCTTTTATTTTAGCTAGACAACTAGGTGGGGATATAGGATTGATGTCGTCAATCATTACAGTTCAAACGCTTATATCAATGGTATGTATACTTTTTGTTTTACATTATTTTGTTTAAAAAGGAAAATCTATGAAAATCATTTTAATACTTACAACATTTTTTTTTACTAGCTTATTTGCTAATTATTCTTATTCAGATTCAAACTCACAAAAAATAGATATGCATGGTGGGAATAGTGATTCATTAAGCGGCAATAATAACTCTTTTTCAAATATGAACTCAAACAATCTAAGCAACTTAGGTGCAAAAGAAGAAAAAAAGAAGTTCAAAGCAAGTAAAGAAACACCTATAGAAAAAGATGAAGAGAAAAACTTAAAAGAATTGGAAGATCTAGGTTTATAAGTGCACTTATTTAAATAAATGCACTTACTATTACTTTTACAGCTAAAAGTGATAATAAAACTTTTAGTATCATAATAAATTTTTTACCATCAATTACATTTCGAAGTTTTGTCCCTGTCCAACTTCCAATAATAGCACCTATAATCATGGCAAATAAGATTCCAATATAATCAAAAAATACAAATCCAAAAATCATAAAAGCAAATACTTTTAAAATATGAGTAATGCTCATCAAGGCAGCAGCTGTTGATACTACAATATCTTTATCTTCATAGTCTTTTAGTAAAAGAGTCATAGTAAGAGGTCCTGTTGCCCCTACAACTATTGAAAGCCCTGTTTGGAAAAATCCAAGCAAATAATAATTTTCGTATTTTCTTAACTTTTCATTGAATTTTTTACTCCAAAGAGAAAGTAAAATATAAGTTCCTATAAATAAAGGCACATATTCTAAAGAAATAATATATAAAATTGAAGCGAAAAAGCTTATTCCAACAATTGAACCAATTAAAAACTTTGGTATCACTTCAAATTTTACATCTTTGTATCCAAAGGCTGCTCTACTTAGATTACTTGTCATTTGGCTTATACCATGTACTGGGATTAAAGCATTTAAAGGCAGAAAAGAAGGTAAAACTGCTATTAAAATCATGCCTCCGCCAAGTCCAACAACACCTGCGATTGTTGATGTAAAAAAGGTTATTAGCCCTAAAATTATTTCTTGACTCAAAAGAATTCCTTAAAATGTTGTAAATTTGTACTATAATAAAATAAAGTTAAAGTTTCCTTTCTTTATAATGCTGACAAAATATTTTATAATTTGTTGTGAAAAAATGAGATATTCTTTTCACATAAGGAGCTTATATGCCTACGCTAGAAAAAGATATAGAAGATTATTTAGTAGAATTTCAAGGAAGAGTCCCAAAAGAGACTCAAGATACTCTATATAATGCTATTAAACAATTAGAAGAATCAGACAGTTTTACCAAAGCTTTAAAAGTAGGAAATAAAATTCCCGAGTTCTCTATTTCTAACCAAGATAGAAAAGTTATCAACATAAAAGATATTGTTGAGAAAAATAAATACACTGTTTTGTGTTTTTTTGAAGGCTCTTGGTCTCCATATGCTATATTAGAATTACTTGCCTTGCAAAAGATTGTTTCGCAATTAAAAATTTTTAATGCATCATTAATCACACTTTGTCCTCAAACACAAGATAAATCATCTTATTTAAAAGAAAAACACTCTTTTACATTTGATATTCTTTATGACAAAAATAATACTATAGCAAAAGAGTTTGGTATAAATTATACTTTGAGTAATGAAGTAATCGCTGTATATGAAAAACAAAAAATAGATATATTAGAAGCAAATAGAAATGGTACTTATGATTTACCACTTCCAGGAACTTATATTGTAAATAAAAACTATGAAATAATATATGCTTTTGTTGATGCTAACCATAGAAAAAGATGTGAACCTAAAACTATAACTGACACAATCAAAAAAGATATTATAAACAAACGATAAATGATTTTATGAACTTGACAAAAGCAAATGCTTTTGTTAATGTTTAAAAATATATCTACTATCAAATAGAAAACAAGGTTTTAAATGAGTAAATACAAATTTGTATCATGGAATGTAAATGGTATACGAGCAGTTGATAAAAAAGAAGCACTTAAATGGGTAGATGAACATGAAATTCATCTTTTAGGTGTACAAGAAACAAAATCAATGAAAACACAAATTCCCCAAACTATCTTTGAAAAAAACTTCAAAAATGTAACAGCAAGTGAGTCAGCTATAAAAGGTAGGAGCGGAACGGCCCTATTTACTGACTTGGACATAACTTTTGAGTGTACTTGCCCTACTGTTGATGTACTTGATGAAGGAAGAATCAATGAAGTTCACTTTACTTTAGGAGATAAAGATATAGCATTTTTTAATGTTTATTTCCCAAATGGGCAAAGTAAAGAAGAGAGACTTGTATATAAAATGGAGTTTTACGATAGGTTTTTAAATCATTGTGAAGAATTAAAAAAACAAGGTAAGTCAATCATAGTATGTGGAGATGTAAACACAGCCCACAAAGAGATAGACTTGGCAAGACCAAAAGCAAATGAAGGTACCTCAGGCTTCTTACCTATGGAGAGAGAGTGGATAGATAAGTTCTTATCTCACGGATATATAGATACTCTAAGACATGTTATTGGTGATGAGCCAGATAATTACAGCTGGTGGAGTTACCGAGCAAATGCAAGAGCCAATAACGTTGGCTGGAGGATTGATTATTTTTATGTAAGTGAGGACTTAAAACCTCATATTTCAAATGCTTATATTATGAGTGATGTAATGGGAAGTGATCATTGTCCTATTGCTTTGGAGATGGAGATATAGAAATACTAAAAATCACTTTTGATTTTTAGTATCTTATTTTTAAGATTAGGAAGATATTCTCTAAGAATATTTTCTATAAAGCCCAAATCAACACCTTCATAATCATGTACTATATAATTTCGAGTATAATAAGCACCCTCTTTATCTTCTTTTAAATCATATTCTTCGATTAAAGTATCGTCAAGTTTTTTAAGGGTTTCGCCAATTTGAGAAATAGCCATTAAAACAGCCATTTGACCTTCAATATCTTCTAAAGTTTCAACAATACCTTTATGTCTATTAACTATTAACTCGATATTTTCTATCATTTCAAGGATAAAATCAATTTTTGCTAAAAAAGAGTTTTCAGACATAAATTACATCATTTAAAATATATTTTTTTGCTGTTTTTGAAAGATTTGTTTTAGGTGCTAAATCAATCTTCTTTCCTAAACTTTTACTTATATGTTCTTTTATTTCATCAAGTTTTTTAAAGCCAATAAAGCCACTATATTTATCATAAAATACTTTATCAAGATGATATAAGATATCAACATCACTATCTTTAAGATTTTCATTTCTAGCGTAAGAGCCAAAAATTCCATCAATAATAAAGCCATCATTGATTAGTGTTTGTTTTATTGCTTTTAAGTTTTCAAATACTTCTTGATTATCCATAAGTGCCTCTATTTTAAAGTATTTTGATTATATCAAAATATTTATGATGATTACAAATTTTGTGTTTTATCTTTTGATATGGAGATTATTATAACGTTGGACTTGAAAAACAAGGGTATGATTCCACTTGATTATTTCAAATTTGATTTTAGCTTTTTTGTTCTAAAAAATTTAAATTAACCGCTGTTTACCCTTGTTTTTCTTCCAAGGTTTTGTTAGATAATTATATTTAATCATCAGTTAAAACCAAGCTTTTAGGAAACCTTTTTCTTTTTTGCCAAAATATAAATAATGGTAATATAAAATATAGGAATCCAAAAATTATAATAAATGTATTTTTAGTATTACCCGTAAAAAATAAATCGTTAATTGAATTTATTTTTTCATATACAGAAGGGTAAATGCCCATTAGCATAATAGTAATACCCAGAAATGAAGTAAAAAATAATAAGAATGAACTATTAGTCAATAAACATGATAACTTACTTGTACATTTTCTAGTATTTAAATTAACTTGACCAAAGTTCTGTATACCTTCAGGAATACCTTTAAATGTTCCTTTTACTTCAGGGTAACTTTTTATATCAGTGTGTATTATTTCAAATACAATACCATCGTTTTGGTCTAAATAATCAAATCCAAAATATGCAATATTTAAATCTGATTCTGAATTTTTGATAAAAGACTTATTAATATCTCTACTTTTTTTGATTATTTTAGAACTTAAAATAATTGCATCTTGTGAGAATTTAAATAGTAAAGGATCATCTTTTACTATGTTTTCTATTCTCAATGTATCTGTTCCATGATTCCAAAAAACTATTTGTATTTTAGTTAAATTATCAACTTGTTGTTCATTAAATAATATTTTAATATCTTTTGATAACTCTAACTGGTTTTTTCTAATAATCTCTAAAGAGTGTTCTTGATAAGCTGGTATAGGTTTTTTAATTGAAAATCTATATGATAAAATAGCTCCAATAATTATTCCAATTATACCTATACTCGTTCCTACCCATCCTTGATTTATAAAATTTAATATTGTATCTATCATTCTGCGTATTCCTTTTGTATCTAACTACTTATTAGTAATACATTTTATATAAAATAGCCTTAAATTAGTGATATTTATAACATAATAAATGTTGGTTTATTATATTAAATAAAAGCCTTTATTTAAGCTTTTCTTGGAATTATTGATTTTAATTTGTCTGTGTTGATATATTTTCAAAGCATATTTCTGAAATTTCATGTATGGTTTACCCCTGTATTTACCTAATAAAACAACATAATGTATACCTATTTGTCAAAATCGTGATAAAACTACATTTTGTTGTTTTAATTCTCTTGAAGAGGTAAACCTCTTCGCTTTCTTACTTTTGTATTGACGAAAAGTAAGCAAAAACAACTACGGCTGAGAAGCCAAAGGTTCCCTCACTTATTATTTTTATCTTTTCTGATTGGTAAAACTCGTTTATTAAAACTTCCATTTAGGAACTTTTAAACACTCAGACAGTTACCAATCTTATTTAGAAAAGAGAAAAATAAACGTTCGGCTTCTGTAGATGTAGTAATATTCTTTGGTGTCTTTTTAATAATAATTTGAACAATCTTTTAGTAATTGAGAATATAAGAAGTTAAGAATAGCTTTCAATCAAAAATGTAAATGTCCTTATCCCACCTTTATTCCAACATTTGCAAAAGCCGAATGTTTATTTCTCTTTTCGGAAAAGACTTGCAACTGTTTGAATATAATAAATATGCTATAGAGCATATTTTTATATAAGTTTTGCAAGGTAGAAAAGATAAATAATAAATGAGGGAACCCAAAGGGCTTTGATAGCGTTGGTGGTTTTGCTTACTTTGTCCACACAAAGTAAGAAAGCGGAGAGGTTTACCTCTTCAAGAGAGTGCTATCTTTTATTTCACAAACCCAATCTTATTTGTCCCCTCTTTAGCCTCTTCTTGAATATCTTGCATACTTGAAACTACTTGTACAACCTTACTTAAAAGTTCTCTTGTCTCTTTATCACTAGTTTCTAACTTCTCTAATCTTTTTATAATATCAAAATAAGGCACAGCTTGATTTTTCAACCTAACAAATGTTCTCATGATAGATAGACTTACATCTATAGCTATTTTACTTTTTAATACACTAGAAAGCATATACACACCATGTTCAGTAAATACAAATGGATTTGAACTTGAGTGTTTCAATCTTTCTAACCGGTCGCATTTTGCGACTAATTCATTTTATTCTTCATCCATTAGTTGAAACATAAAATCATTTGGAAACTTTTTTATATTTCTTTTTACTTGCTCATTTAATCTCTTAGTTTCAACTTGGTATAACTCAGCCAAATCTCTATCTATCATAACTTGAATACCTCTGATAATAAATATTTTATCATCAACTATTATATTTGAAAGCTCTTTTCCCATAAATACACTCCTATGATTTATAAGAGTATTTTAATATATTATATTTATTAGACTAAAAAGTATTATAAATTGATATTATTTTGATATTTTACTAATATTTTATTGACATTAATCATATAAAGTAGTACCATTCTCTATATTTTATATAAGGAGTCATAATATGGCAAAGAAAAAAGAAGAAGAGAAAAAATTAAAAGCTAAAAAAGCTGCTAAGAAAAAAGCAACTAAAAAAGAGAAAAAGAAAGTTATCAAAAAGAAAAAACTAGATAAAAAAAAGAAAGCAAAAAAAGCTGTAAAAGCTAAGAAAAAAAACTCAAAAAAGAAGTCTAAGAAAAAAGATTCAAAGAAAAAATCTAAAAAATAACAAGGTTTTAAAAACCTCGTAAAAACTTTGGACGAAGCATAGATTCATCTTCTATAGCTTTGTCTAAAGTCTCTAATAATTCATCCTTATCTTTGGGAAGTGTACCTTTTAGTGCTAAAGCATTTGAGGCGTGATTTGACCTAAAAATTATCGAACTTTTTGGAGTAATTAGACTTATAAATCTTTTTTGTTCCTCTAAAATATCTTTATCACTACAAAAAACAAATTCTTGATTTTTGTTTTCAAATCTTTTAAAAAAGTCATCTTCTTTTGTACTACTTACTGCTAATTGTAAAGTAGATAGATAATTTATATGTTCACATTCACTTACTAACTTTGCTGTATCTTCTATGTGTTGTATAGATAATTTTTTCCCACCAAGTCCCAGTATTACTGTGGCAGATATTTTCATATTTGCATAATAGGCTTTATTTATACCCTCTACCATTTTACTTGGTTTCATAGGTTTATTTATATATTTTAGTAATTCATGGTTTCCACTTTCAATTCCATAATAAACAAAACTCAAGCCATTTTCTCTTAATAAATTTAATTCTTCTTGGCTCTTTTCTAAGAGGTTATATGGACTTGCATATGAAGCTACTCTTTGCAGTTTTGGAAAAGATTTTTTAAGATACTGTAAAATTTGCACTAAAAAGTTTGTATCACAAGATAAGGCATCGCCATCAGCTAAAAACACTCTTCTTACATCTTTATATATAGAAAACTCATCGATTTCTTTTGTGATTTTTTCTATACTTTTGATTTCAAATTTTTTTGTTTCATACATCGAGCAAAAGCTACATTTATTGTAACTACAGCCCAATGTAATTTGTAAGATTAAAGAGTTAGCTTCAGCTGGTGGTCTATATAATGGCTCATGATAATTCATTGTTTTTTATATAATCTTTTTCTTTCTTTTTATCTAACATATAAGTTTCAGAAGTTTTTACAGATAAATATCTCACAATCAATAAAAACAAAATTACTCCTGCTATTATAAAAATGTTCCAGTTTAAAACACTTGTCAAAAGGTCATCAAGTGAGTTTAATTTTTCATTATTGATTTTTACAACATTTACAATTAATTCTCTTAAAGTAAGTATGATAAAGGCATCAACAATTATTGAAAGAACAACAGTTTTTTCTCTAATATAATTTATTACTGTTCTTGTTATTTCTAAGTATATTACAAAATATAACATATAAATAATAAAATCCATTAACATATGATAATACAATGCTACAAGAAATAATCCCCCCGCAAGTACAATCTCTGTATAATGTTTATCTTTATTTAATGCATCTACAAGGTCTTTCATACTAATAACTCCTATTTAAAATAGTATTATATTAATTTTTTATATTATTTCACTTAATTTCTAATTTTCTAACTTTAAGATATAAAGGGTAAAATAAGTTTATGAAAAATAAATTATACTATATCCACGATCCCATGTGTTCTTGGTGTTATGCTTTTAAAAAAGACCTTGATAATTTAAAAAAGAAGTTGCCAAAGAATATTGAGATAATAAATATATTAGGTGGTCTAGCAAAAGATACTGATGAAATAATGCCAAAAGAAATGCAAGAAAAGATTCAGACAGTCTGGTATGATATTGAAAAATTCACAGGGGCAAAGTTTAACCATGATTTTTGGAGACTTTGTAAACCAAGAAGATCAACCTATCCTGCTTGTAAAGCTGTACTTTGTGCAAAAGAACAAAATATGGAAGACGAAATGATAAATTCAATCCAAAAAGCATATTATCTTAAAGCAAAAAATCCAAGTGATGAAGAGACTTTAATCTCTCTTGCCCAAGATTTAAAATTAGATATAGAAAAATTTTCAAATGATTTAAAAAGTGAAAAAATAGAACAATTATTTCAAAAAGATTTAGAAAAAAGAAGAGAACTAAAAGTTTTCAATTTCCCATCTTTAATTTTGCAGTATAAAAAAGAGTTATACCCTATAAATATCGAATATAACAATGTAAATAATATTTTGAAACATATAGAAAATTTGAGTTCAAATATTTATTTCTAAATAGATATTTTAAGAAATATCTATTTGTACTTTTATTTTAGTAAGATTTTTTGGTATTACTTTTAATCCATATCTAGCTATAAAAAACATCGATACAATCATAGCACGAGCTGAGTTATCCCCACCTGCTTGAGCATTTTTTATTAAAGCTTCTTTAAAGTTTGTATATTTACCTAAAAGATGAATAACTCCACTAAATGCTTCATCTATACCACAAGCTGGACCAAATTTTCTTATTACTTCAAAGGTTTCATCATCAATAGATGAAAATCCATCTTTAACATATTTTTGAATAGTAGTTGAGAATTCATCTTTTCTTTCTTTAATTGATTCCATCATCTCAATATCATCCAATACATCAAGTAAAACTTTTGCAAAAAACTTAGCACCCTCTACAACTATTACAGAATCATGGGTTGATTTAACAAACTTTTCAACATTATCAAGAAATTGTTTTTTTGTTTTACTAATAAGTAATAAAGGTGCGATTCTTCCTATTACTGAGATATCAGTAGACTCTGAACCACAAGGAATAGTTTTATTTGCATTAATATTTTCTAGGGTAACTCTCGTTGCTCCATCAATGTATCCATCATACTTTTCGATTTTTTCTTTCCAAAAATGTACATATTTTTCTAAATCAAAATCTTCATTTTCACATACAAATTCATATAAAAAGTAAAGTTGATCTCCATAATGTGTGAATTCCCCTGCTTTTTTGCCTTTATGCCAAATTGAACAAGCATTATTTAAATCTTCCCAATTTATTTGTAAGTTTTTTAGTTCTTTTTCATCATATACCCAATGAGAAGCCAAACAGTAAGAATCAGCAATTAAAGCCCCTAAAACAAGTTCTTTCGCTTTTCTTTTATCAAACATTATAGTTTCCTTTACCTATTCCAATTTTTATAATTTGTAAACGAGGGATATTGACTTAAAAATTCATCTTTTTCAAAAGAAAATTTATAATTCTCAATATAAGCTTTTAAAAGATTATAAGCTTCATTTACCTCTTTAAACTTTTCTTCACTTCCATCTTCGGCATCAGGGTGATACTTTTTAGATAATCGCAAATAGTTCTTTCTCAAACCTTTATAATCAAGCTTTGTTATAATGCCCAAGGCATCAACAGCTTTTTGAAACTCATCATAGTCCATTATATTATCCTAATATTGATAATAATACCAAAATTTTTTAAATACTTATGTAATTTATATTACAATTATATAATTTAATTGCTAATTAAGGATTCATCTATCTTATTAAATAATAATTATAAAGAAGCATTAACTACTATGTATAGAAGATCTAAAAATTTGCTTAACTGCTGTGTTTTTATAGATAATCAACAACTAATATATTAAAATAGACTATTATAAAAAAAGATATAAATTAAAAATAATATTTTAATTTGTTTGATTTATATATTTTTACACAATATTAATGATTACATTTGTACTAATTCTAAGTGATAAAAGAACTCACGCATATTGGCTATTCTCAAAACTATCATTTGGTGAATAAATTAACTACTTGAAAGAAAATTACATCTTATTAATAAGAGAAACAAACAAAAATGGATATACTTTAAAATAAATTTTACAAGGATTACAATTTTTTATGGGGAATATAGACTATTTTTTTTCTAGACTAATAAGATTTTCGATACTATTTTTTATACTTTATCTTATATTTACAAATTTTGGTACTTTTCTAATTGCTATTGCTGTAGTTATATTATTAATTTATTTCTTCGTCTATAAAAAAATCAAAAATATAAAAGAACAAGCTAGAACACAAGGTTTTGAGTTTCATTTTAATGGAAGAGATTTTAACCAAGGTGCAAATCAAGGTTTTAAATTCAATTATGAAGATTTCCAAAGTGGTAATTTTAAAGCACAACCTTCCATGAATGAAGTTCAAAAAGCAAAAGATTTTTTTGGGTTTACAAGTGAACCAACAAGAGAAGAGATAAAGAAAAAATATAAAGAATTAGCTAAGAAGTATCATCCAGATATTAATAATAATGGTGATGAATTAATGCAAGAGTTAAATCATCACAAAGATGTACTTCTAAATATTTATAAATAAATATTTTGCTAAATCAAAAAACTGGTAAATTATGTTTTTTTAATACCAATTCATCGTATGTTTTTTGAAAAGATTTATAGGCTTCACTATCTTGTGAAGCTACATAATCTTCTTCACTTTTCCACTCTTCATAAACTAAGAACTCATCATCACAATCATCTGATTTATATACGCCAAAATAATCACAAGCTTCAAAATCTACCAATAAATTTTTCAAATTGTATAGCTTTATTTCTAATTCTTTCTCTTTATTTTTTCTTGATTGATAAATTGTTTGTTTTATAATACTCAATATTACTCCTAATTAAAAAAGAAATGTATCAAATATATGATTAATATAACTTAAGCCAGAGGGTCTTCTCCACTTGCCCAAGAAGATAAATACTTTTCTATCAAGTGAAAGTCTTCTCCATCATGTTGAGTAAAAGTTATGTATTGATTGTTATTTGGTATTTTAAATTCATCATTTACTATGCTCATATATACTAATGCTAATTCTCTTCTTTTTTCTATTAATCGCCCGTCCCTTATATCTAAATTCATCAAACAGACTTCATCACCAATATTAACTCTTCCAATTGATAAGTTAAAAGGCTCATATTCCCTAATAGAAATAGCGATATGACCTGTTTGAGTATCCATGATTTTTGCAAAAGATTCTCTTATCTTTTCACAAAAACTTTTTTTGGTATCATCGCTTACTTTTTTATTTATCTCAAATTGTAAATGTGGCATTATAAACTCCTTGTTAATTATTATTCTTGCTAAATAAGCTTTACATTTAACTTTACATTTTAACTTAAAATTTTAGTAAAATTACAACATTTAAAAAGCCTTTTTTCGCTAGTATTCCAATATGGATTTAGAAAACAAACTTAAACAGCTTCCAAATGATGCAGGTGTATATCAATATTTTGATAAAGATGGACATTTACTTTATGTTGGAAAAGCAAAAGTTTTAAAAAATAGAGTTAAATCATACTTTAAATTTACTCCCCAACTTAGACCTGCTGATAAACTAGGTCCTAGAATTTATAAAATGATAACTCAAGTAGAATCATGTGAATGGATTGTAGTACCAAATGAACATGATGCACTAATTTTAGAAAACTCTCTTATCAAACAGTTAAAACCCAAATATAATATTCTTCTTCGTGACGATAAAACTTACCCTTATATTTATGTTGATTTAAATGAGGATTTCCCAAGATTAGAAATTACAAGAAAAGTTTTAAAAGGTTCAAATATAAAATATTTTGGTCCCTACTCATCTGGTGCCAGAGATATATTAGACTCAATATATGAGACTTTTCCACTTGTACAAAAGAAATCATGTATAAAAGGAAAAGAGGCTTGCTTGTTTTTTCAAATCAAAAAATGCTTAGCTCCCTGTGAAAATAGAGTTTCAAAAGAAGATTATACAAATATTTTAAATGATTCTATGGAGTATATTTACAACAAATCAAAACTAATCTCAAAACTTAAAGTAAAAATGCAAGAGTATTCAGATGATTTTCGTTTTGAAGAGGCTATGAAAATAAGAGATAGAATAAAAACTATAGAAAAATCAGAGATAAAAACAGGTATGGATTTAGCTACAAATGAAAACTTAGATATTTTTGCTATTAAAAATATCAACTCAAAAGCTGTGATTGTAAGAATGTTTATTAGAGATGGGAAATTGGCTTCTTCTTCACATGATTATCTTAAGTCAAATGTAGAAGAAACTGAAGAGTTTGATTACGAAGAAGCATATAAAAGAGCTATAATCAACTATTATTCAAATGAAATTCCTATCATTCCAAAAGAGATACTTATTGCTAAAGAACTTGAAGATATGGAAGATATAAAAGAGTTCTTAAAAAATAAACTTGTTAAAAAGATAAATATTATCAATCCAAAACTTGGAAAGAAAAAAGACATAATAGATGTTGCTTTAAACAACTGTGACGAATTGTTGAGAATAGATAGTACAAAAGGTACAAATACACTTTATGAAGAGATTAAAGAGTTATTTAATCTCTCTCAAATACCAAATAGAGTTGAAAGCTTTGACAACTCACATATGATGGGACAAGCGACTGTTGGTGCAATGGTTGTATGGGATAATGACAAATTTGTAAAAAGTGATTTTAGACACTACAACTTAGAAGCCCATGATGAATACTCTCAAATGAGAGAAATGCTAATACGAAGAGTTGAAAACTTTGAAAAAAATCCTGCACCAGATTTATGGGTAATTGATGGTGGATCTACTTTATTGAAACTTGCATATGATATTGTGCAATCAGTTGGTCTAAAGTTAGATATCATTGCAATTGCAAAAGAAAAAATTGATTTTAAAGCCCATAGAGCAAAAGGTGCTGCAAAAGATATTGTTCATTATAAACAAGGTGAAGAAATTACTTCTATTAAATTATTAACTTCAGATAGAAGATTACACTTTGTACAAAGACAAAGGGATGAAGCTCATCGATTTGTTATCAATTTTCACAAAAAACAAAAAAGAGCAGAAGATAAACAAATCTCTTTATTAAACATAAAAGGTATTGGTGAAGCAAAGGTTAAAAAACTTCTTCTTTATTTTGGAACCTTTGAAAAGATAAAAGAAGCATCTATTGAAACTCTAAAAGAGGTTTTAAATGAAAAAGATAGTATTCTAATATCAAATCATTTTAATCAAAACTAAAATAACAAGGTTAAGTTATTGTCTAGAATTATTATAAACAAAAAAAATTATCTACATAACTTAGATATTATTTCTAAGCAAGCTGGTTCAAAAGAAAAAGTTGCAGTTGTATTAAAAGACAATGCATATGGACATGGAATTATAGAAATTTCAAAAATTGCAAAAGAATTTGGAATAAAAAAAGCTGTCGTAAAAAACCTTAAAGAAGCATTAAAGATTGAAGAATTTTTTGAAGATATTATAATTTTATCTGAGAATGTTTTTCACACTTATTCACATTCTTTTCACATAGTAATTAATCACCTTGAACAAATATATAAACTTCCTAAAAATACGAATGTTCACCTTAAAGTTGACACAGGGATGCATAGAAATGGCATATCTAAAAACCAGCTTAAAGAGGCTATTGATGGTATTTGTAGCCAAAACTTAAATTTAACTGGTATCATGACACACCATAGAGGAGCAGATGAACTAAACAGTGAATTCTTTTGGCAAAAGCGCAATTTTAGACTTGTGAAAGAAGAAGTGAAAAGAATATGTGAACAACTTTTTTTACCCTTGCCTTTGTTCCATTCTTGTAATTCAGCTGCCCTATTTAGAACAACTGATTTGGATGATGATTTTGCTAGAGTTGGTATAGCTTGTTATGGATATATTGGAAATCCACCTGCCTTTGATAAAATAGATTTGAAACCAGTTTTATCACTTTGGGCACAGAAAATTGCAACAAGAACCTTGAAAAAAAATCAATCTGTGGGATATGGAGGAACATACAAAACAGACAAAGATATAATAGTCTCAACTTATGATATTGGATATGGAGATGGATTTTTAAGAATAAATGAAAATCAAGCTTACAAAACTCCAAAAGGATTTAGAGTCTTAGGAAGAATATCAATGGATAACTTATCATTAGATTCACAAGATGAAGAAGTTTGTATGTTTGATGATGCTAAAGCTTTAGCAAAAATTCACAATACAATAACTTATGAAATAGTAACCACACTAAGTACAGAATTAAAAAGGGAAGTAATATGAAAAAATACCTATTATCACTTTTTTGTGTATTGAATTTAATGGCACAAGATAATCTTTCAATAAGTGAAGAATTAAAAAGTCTTGAACTAATAAATACATATGAAGAGTCTGCTTTAAAAAATGATCCAAATGCTTTTTTTGAGTTAGGAAAGATATATTTTGAAGGTAAATATGTTTTTAAAGATTATAAAAAAGCTTTAGAGTATTTTGGAGCAGCTTCTTACTTGGGGAGCATAAAAGGTACATATAACCTAGGACTTTTTTATTTAAGTAACCAAACAAATTTTTATGATCCTAAAAAAGCCTTTTCTTATTTTCTAGAACTTGCAAGAAAAGGTTATGCACCAGCACAAAATAAAGTAGGTATGTTTTTAACAACAGGAATAGTTATAGATAAAGATTATAAAGAAGCTGTTAAATGGTATGAAGCTTCATCAAAACAAGGATATATTCAAGCTCAATGTAACTTGGCATTTATGTATGCTTCAGGGAAAGGTGTCTGGCAAAATATGGGAAGAGCCCATGCCTTTGCAAAACCAGGATATGACAAAGGATATAATCTTTGTAAAAAAGTTTGGGAAGATTTTAATCTATCCAAGTACAAAGAAGATAAAGGATTTAAATTTAAATTTTACAATCAACCTTAATCAAAGTCTTTTAATTCATACTCTATTTGTTTTTCATTTAAATATTTAGTAAACATAGAGAAATTTTCTTTTACTAGTTTTTCATCTTTTGATATTAAAGATAAAACAACTATTCTTTTGTTATCAATAATTTTAGGCAATGATGACAACTCAACTTCGCTTGAAACCTTTTTCATAATATCTATTAAGTTATTTTCTCCACAAAAAGCACTAAGCGTTAATCTAAACTTTTTAACTTTGTTTATTTTGTAATGACTATCAAGTGCTTCAATAACCATACTTTGACTCATAGAAGGAAAGCCAGGTGTAAAGAAAAATCTATTTTCTAAATAAAAGCCAGCTACATTATTTACAACATTTTTAAGAAGCTTTGCATTTATGGGTAAATTTGACATTTCAATTCTATGGGGATATGCTTCCTCTCTAAATTGTTTTATGATTAAGTTTTTTGCTTTTTCATGGTATTCCATTTGTCCATCTGTAAAAACTTCAGCAGCTATTTGTCTTGTATAATCATCAGGCGTAGCTCCAATACCGCCAAAACAAAACATCACTGAATCTTTATCAGTTTTTATAAGTCTGAAAATATTTTTCATCAAGTTAATATCATCTTCAATCACAAAAGAGGCTTTGTGTATCCAACCTCTTTTAAGAAGTTGTTCATTTAAAAAAGAGAAATGAGCATCTTTTCGACGCCCATTTAATAGCTCAGTTCCAATAATAACTGAGTAAAAGTTAAATTCTTTTTTCATTAAATTTTTGATTGAATAAAATTATCGATTTCATCAACAATCTCATCAATAGTTCTTTCCCCATCAATTCTTTTTAAAAGATTCTTTCTTTTATAAAACTCTTGAATTTCATCTAATGGCTCAGTATAAATTTTCATTCTATTATTAAATACTTCAACATTGTCATCAGCTCCCCTTGCTCGTCCAAGAACTCTATCACACGCAACCTCTTGAGATACTACTACTTCTATAACATTTAACAATTCAACTTCAGCTTCATTTTTTAAATATTTGTCAAGTTCTGACATTTGTTCAAAACTTCTAGGATAACCATCTATAATTACCACATCTGTCGAAGCTTTTTTAATCGCCCCTAAAATTGTCTCAATAGCTATGTCAATTGGTACTATATTTCCAACACTAATATAAGTACCAATAATTTTCCCTCTTTCACTTCCACTTGCAACTTCTGCTCTAAACATATCTCCAGTTGAATAATGAGTGATATTATCATGTTTTGCAGCTATTAATTGAGCATCTGTAGTTTTGCCACTTCCAGGTGCTCCAATAATTAAAAATAGTTTTTTCATTTATGCCCTTAGTTGTATTTAAGTGGCATGATTATATCTAAATTGATTTAAATTTTTTATTTGTTATTAAATGCTTTTTCTATACAATACCTAAAAACTAAGGAAGATAAACTATGAATTTAATGCTATTTGGTGCACCAGGTGCTGGTAAAGGAACACAAGCAAAATTTTTAATTGAAAAGTATGGTATTCCTCAAATCTCTACAGGAGATATTTTAAGAGCAGCTATTGCTGATAATACAGATATGGGAATGGAAGCAAAAAAATTCATGGATGAAGGGAAGCTAGTTCCTGATTCAACAATTATTGGTATTATAAAAGATAGATTGGCTGAAGATGACTGTAAAAAAGGTTTTATCCTTGATGGTTTTCCAAGAACATTAGCTCAAGCAGAAGCTTTAGATAAATTAATGGCAGATATGGAAATATTACTTGATAAAGTAATCTCATTAAATGTTCCTGATGAACTAATTGTGGGAAGAATTACAGGAAGAAGAGTTTGTTCTAAATGTGGTGCTTCATTTCATGTAGAATTTAATCCTTCAAAAGAAGAAAATGTATGTGACTACTGTGGTGGAGAGCTTATCATTAGAAAAGATGACAATGCAGAGACTGTAAAAAGTAGATTAGAAGCTTATCATGCACAAACAGCACCACTTATTGATTTTTATACTGATATGGGTGTATTTGTTGAACTTGATGGTACAAAAGATGTATCAGATGTAACTAAAGATATGATTGCTGCACTTTAAATTACTTTATAAAAATAAAAAAGGGGCAAAACTTATAAGTTTTGCCCCTTTTTTTAGCTTTGGAAGTTAGTCCCTCCAGATTTCCTTCTTTGATAATATGATTTATCAATTACTATGTCTTTTTGTTTTTCTTTTCTTTTTGTATCTTTTTCAACATAGATTTTTTTTCTAGTTACTGGGTCTAATTCTGTATAATACATCACACTAGAATAAGTTCCGGGAGTAGGAGTAAATACTTGTGCTTGTTCTGGGTTCATTTTTAATTCATGTTTTGTAAAATGTTTTAGTTCATGCATATCTTTTTCTTCACACCCTGGATGTGCTGCTATTAAATAATATGTTAAAAACTGTTGTTTACCAGCCTCTTTATTTAGTCTATCATACATCTTTTTGAACTCTATTAAAGGTTGTTTTCCTGGTTTCCCCATAAGTTTTAATACTCTATCAGAAGTATGTTCAGGTGCTACTTTCATTTGTCCTGATATATGATGATTAACTAACTCTTTTAGGTATTCATATCCATGTTTTTTATCAGCACTAATAAAATCATATCTAAGACCTGAAGCAACAAAAGCTTTTTTTATTCCAGGTACTTTTCTAATGTTTTGTAAAAGTTTCAAATGTCTAGAATGATCTACTTTCATAACTTTACAAAGTCTATCAAAGTCTACACATCTTATGTCATCACAAGTACCTTTTTTAAGTTTTTTCCCACACTCATAGCCATACATATTAGCCGTTGGTCCTCCAACATCAGAGATAACACCTTTGAAGTCTTTGTAAGTAGTAAACTCTTTTGCTTCTTTTAAAATATTTTCTTCGCTTCTTGTTCGTATTGTTCGTCCTTGATGAACACCAATAGCACAAAAATTACATTCTCCCCAACATCCATGATGAGTTTGAATAGAGAACTTAACTGTCTCTAAACATTTTACTTTTCCCTCTGGCTTATGATAAGGATGCAAATCTCTTGTATATTTAAAATCAGCGATATAATCCATCTCTTTCTCATCCAGATAATCACAAGGTGGATTTTGAATCAAAAATCTTGTATCAACTTTTTGACATAGTCCATTTGCATTTATGGGGTCATTGTTTTGATAAAAATGATCAAATAAATCAATATATTTATTTTTATCTTTAACACAATCATCATGACTAGGTAGTTGTATATACTCTTCTTTTGGCTCATTTGAGATATAACAAACACCCCTAACTTTTCTTGGGTCTTCACCCTTTGATAAGGCTTGAGTAAACTCTCTTATTGCAATTTCACCCATACCATAAATCATATAATCAGCTTTTGCATCAAAAAGAATGGGTTTTTTTAATTTATTTGTCCAATAATCATAATGAGTAACTCTTCTAAGACTTGCTTCTATTCCACCAAGTACAATAGGAACTGTATTTTTAAAATGCCGTCTAATTAGATTTGTATAAACTAATGTTGCTCTATCTGGCCTTTTATTATTCTTTCCACCAGGAGTATAATCATCACTATTTCTAAACTTCTTAGTTGCTGTATAGTTTGAAACCATCGAATCAATACTTCCACCACTAACACCCCAATAAAGCTTAGGCTCACCAAGTCTTGTAATATCACCATTTTCTAAATTTGGTTGTCCGATAATTCCTACTTTAAAACCTAAGTCTTCAAGTATTCTACCAACAACTGCCACACCAATAAACGGTGAATCAACATAAGCATCTCCTGAGATTAAAATAACATCAAGTTGTTCCCAACCAAGTTTTTCCATCTCTTCTTTTGTAGTGGGTAAAAACATTTTATTCCTCTTTTTTAGAGGCTATTTTGTCTGAAAGAACAAATAAATCAGCGAACCAATTAAAAGAGTAAATATCAGTATGAATAACTTCCATATTGTTTGCATTTGACCAAGTATTATAAACATTGTAATTAATGCTTTTATCAACTATTAAATATTTTATATTTTTTTCTTTACTTAGTCTATAAATTTCTGTAAATTTAGGACCACTTAATATTTCATTTTCTGCACGATAATATCTAACATCAAATCTATTTAAAAAATATTCTAATTTATCATTGAAAACCATTACAGCATTTGTAGAATAAAATAAAGTATCTTTTAATCGTAAAAATATTTTATCTAACTCCACCATCAAAGTTTGATAATTTAATTCAAAAAACTCTTTATTACTTGGATCATTTTTTATAAGGATATCAAGCATAACTTTTGTGACTTTTCTAACTCTTAAAGGATCTAACCAAAAATAAGGATTAACTTCTCCATTATCATAAAGTTTTTCAACATCTTTACTTGTATCAATAACTTTCAAATCACTATTAAATCCAAGTAATTCTTTTGCATACTCTTCTTCTACTGGAAGTCCTATTTTCAAATAAGCATCTGAAAAAGCAAATCTTCTAAAATATACATGATCTAATTTCTGAGTGTAATCTACCCCTTCATATAAAGTTCTAACTTTTACTTTGCTTTGTCCAATTCTTTCTAAAAAGAATTTTTGAGGTTCAATAGTTACTGTATAAGAAACTCTTGCATAAATAAAAGTAGATAAAAGGGTAAGGAGTAATATTAATTTTTTCATTATGATAGTTTATAAAAAAGAAGTTAAAACTTCCTTTTTATATAAAACTAATATCCTAGATATTAGCTTGTTTTCTAATTCTTAGACTTAGCTCTTTTAGTTGTTCTTCATCAACAGGGCTTGGTGCTTGAGTCATAAGACATTGTGCTCTTTGAGTTTTAGGGAAAGCAATAACATCTCTGATAGAATCAGTACCAGCTAAAAGCATAATCATTCTATCAAGTCCTAAAGCAAATCCACCATGTGGTGGTGCACCAAATTGAAGTGCATCAAGTAAGAAACCAAATTTTTCTCTTGCTTCTTCATCTGATATTCCCATTAAAGAGAATACTTCTGATTGAATATTCTCTTTATGAATTCTTATACTTCCACCACCTAATTCTGTACCATTTAACACAATATCATAAGCAATAGATTCTATTTCTTCAAGATTATCTTTATTTAAATCTTTTGGCATAGTAAATGGATGATGTAAAGCTTTTACTCTTCCATCTTCCACTTCAAACATAGGAAAATCAACTACCCATAGAAATTTAAAAGTATCTGCAGGAACAATTTCCATTTGATCTGCTAAGTGAAGTCTAAATCTTCCCATATAATCCCAAACTATCTTTTTATGCCCAGCTCCAAAGAATACAACATCACCTACTTCAAGTTCTGTTACTTTTACAATCTCTTCTAAATCAGCTTCTGTAAAGAATTTTGTTAATGGTCCTTTTAAACCATCTTCTTTCATTTGAAAATACCCTAAACCTTGAGCCCCAAATTTTCTTACGTAATCTTCAAAAGCCTTCATTTGTCTTTTTGAGAAAATATTATCTCCATTTGGACATTTAATTGCTTTGATTCTATTATGAGCTTTATCTTTTGCAATACCAGCAAAAATTTCATTTGAACTTCTTGCAAAAATATCAATAACATCTACAAGAGGCATATCAAATCTTAAATCAGGTTTATCACTTCCATATTGTTCCATTGCTTCATTATAAGTCATTCTTGGGAAAGTTGAAGGAACATCTTTACCACAAGCAGTAAAAGTATCATGAATCAATTTCTCAGCAACTTTTATAACATCTTCTTGAGTACAAAAACTCATCTCAACATCTATTTGAGTAAATTCTGGTTGTCTATCTGCTCTTAAATCTTCATCTCTAAAACATTTTGCTATTTGAAAATATTTATCAAAACCACTTACCATAAGAAGTTGTTTAAAGATTTGAGGAGATTGTGGTAATGCATAAAATTCACCAGGATGAACTCTTGATGGGACTAAGTAATCTCTAGCACCCTCTGGTGTAGATTTAGTCAAAATTGGAGTTTCTACATCTAAAAATTCCATTTCATTTAAACAGTTTCGAATAGCTATATTTGCTGTACTTCTAAGTTTGAAAATATCATAAGATCTTTTTGTTCTTAATTCTAAAAATCTATTTCTTAATCTAATCTCTTCATTAACTTTTTCATCACCTAAATCAAATGGCATAGGTTTTGATCTGTTTTCAATAATCAAATCAGACAAAACAATTTCAATTTTTCCTGTTACTAAGTTTGGATTTTCTAATCCTTCACCTCTAGCTCTTACTTTTCCAGTTGCAATCAAAACAAACTCATCTCTAACTTTTTCAGCAGTTTCTAAAGCATCTTTACAATCAGCAGGATCAGCAACAAGTTGTACTAAACCACCCTTGTCTCTTAAATCAATAAAAATAATACCACCATGATCTCTTCTACTATTTACCCAACCTGCAACAGTAACTTCTTGACCAATAAGTGATTCTGTAACTTCTGTACAATAATGCGTTCTCAATTCGTGCTCCAAAACAGGGCATTTGCCCTTTATAAAATATACGCGATTATATCTAAAAGTTGTTGAGAGTTTTTTTAAAGTGTTATTTAAGTTCTAGTTTTTTGAAACTACTTTTTGTAGAATAATACAAATGTGTATCATAAAGTACTTCTTGATTTAAAATCTGATTTTTTATTAAGGCATTTTTATTCTTTGTAAATAAATAGTTAATCCCTACTAATGTTGAATAATTTACCCAGTTATATTTAATATCTGTGTCGAGCAAATATAATAATTCTGTTAATTTAGCATCCGTATCTTCTATAGAACTAGCTAAAATTAGATTTAATCTATCTTCGTACTGAGTTAATGATAAAATTAAAGGATCAAAATTAAGTTGAGTAGTCATAATTACACCATTTTCAGTCTCATAAGCATAAAGTTGAGAAAGAATAATAGAAGATTTTACTAAGGTAGTATTTATCATCAAATTAGTATGTTTTAAACTTTCATTTGTAACCATATTTTTAAAGTTATTATTGCTTTGCATTACTTTTTGATTTACAACAATATTTGGAACTAATCTTTCATAAATACCTTTTAGCATATTTCCGATACTTGAATCTTCATAAAACTGTGCATTATCACCCGTTGATAATTCCAAAAGCTTTTTCATTTGATTTTCATAAGAAATAGCTCCATAAATAAAATTAGATGAAGTGATAAAATAAGCATCATTTCTACTTATTAAAGGAAAATATACTTGCATATCAGTAAATGCAGAAATATTTCTGATGTTACTTAAAGCATCACTTGTAAATAAAGCAATAATTTTTTTATATCCTTTATTTTTTATTTCATACATTGTATTAGATATATTTTCAAAGCTTTCATCTTCACTGTCAAATGATTCTATTTCAAATTTTTTATTTTGGAATAATAAATATCCAATTACACTATTAATAGTTGAATTACCATATTTTCCAACTACTTTTGAAGGAAATATAATTGCTATTTTAAAATCTTCATCTTCCAATTCTTCATTATTATTTTGAGTAAAAATTGAACTTGGAGTATAGATATTTTCATTTGCATTAGTATTATTAATTTTTGAATTATTTTGATTAGGTAATTTTATTTCTTTATTAGCACAAGCAGTAAATAAGAAAAGTATTGCGACTAAAAGATAAAGATGTTTCACATTTGCTCCATAATTGCTTTAATTTTTAATAAATCTTCATAAGCCTCTCCTTTAGAGGAAGGGTTTCGTAAAAGATAACTTGGCTCATAAGTACATATAATATCTAAATCATTATTAGGGATAACTTTACCTCTAATTTCACTAAAAGCTGTATTATCACTTGTAAAGTATCGATATACACTTTCTCCTAGTATAACCAATAATTTTGGTTTTACTAACTCTATTTGTTTGTCTAAATAGGATTTACAATTATTAATATGCTCCGCTTTTATTTCACTATTAGGAGAAATACATTTTACTATATTTGTTATATAAACAGTTTCACAAGGTACTTTTAAAACTTTTTCAATCATGTTTTTTAATAAGTCACCTGATTTACCCACATAAAAAGCATCAACTTCATCTTCACTTACAGTAGGAGACTCTTTTAAAATCATGATATTAGAATTTATATTTCCACTTCCAAATAAAACATTTTCCCTGTACTTTGATAATTGGCATAAATGACAATTTTTTACTAGCTCTTCTAATTGTTTTATATTATCAGGTAATTTTACTTGTTCTGTATTACTATTTTTAAAATTTAGATTTTCACCATATTCATATCCAATAGATTTTAGAAAGTTCAATTGATAAAGTAATTTGTTTTGTAAATTTTTTGTCATGCAAGATTGTACAAAATTATCCCTTTTTTTTAAATTTGTTCAAATTATTGGAACAATATTAATATTATTATTGACATTTGTTCCAAATATTTGTACAATACTCAAAGTAAGATATATTATAGGATTGATTATGACTGCTCCAAGTTTAAGAAAATTAGAAAATGATTTAGAAATAAATAAAACTACATTGCATAATTGGAAAAAAAATAGACCTAAATTATTTGAATTTATTATTGATTCATATAAAGATAAAGAGATGTTAAAAAATAATTTAAATTCGTTGATTCAACAAAAAGAGATATTAGAAAAAGAGATTAGTTTAACAAAAGAAAGAGTGCCTGAAGATATTTAGTATTTATATCTATGGGGTTTTAGTTATTTGTATACTTTTAAATTGCGCGCAAGTAAATGACTAAGGCTTCATAGGTATAAGTATTAGAGTAGTATTTTATCATTATCAAAAATAATTCTACTTTTCCCTTCATGTTTTGCTTTATACAATAATATATCAGCATATTTCATCGCATCTTCATAAGAGTTATAATTTGTTCTATAAGATACTCCAGCAGAAAAACCAACTTTTACACTAAGATCTTTATTGTAAATAAATTTGTGGCTATCTATAATTTCTTTTACTCTTTTTATGTATTTGTATACTTCTTCTTCCTCTGTATAACTTACAAGAATTACAAACTCTTCACCACCATATCTACATAAAATATCTTCTTCTCTCATAAGTTTTCTAAGTATAGTAGAAAAACTTTTTAATATAACATCACCACATTCATGTCCATTGACATCATTTATTTCTTTAAAATCGTCAATATCAATAAATATAATTGCATATCTAGAATTAAAAGTTACATATCTATTTTCGACTTTTAAAATTACAGAAGTATATCCTCTTCTATTAAGTGCACCAGTTAAAAAGTCAATATCTTTTTCTATTTTTAATTTTTCTAAATCATCTTGTAATTTGGCAATATTATTTTCTAATTTAGAGCATTTTTCTTTGCCCTTGATTAACTGAATCTTTGAATCATCTAAGTTTGTTTCTATATTATATATCAAATCAGCAAGTTTTGCATGTAATATTCTTAGCTCTCTATTAGAGTGTTCTGAAACATTTAGCTCTTTTAAATCATTTTTGAAAATCTCTAATTTTGATGAAGAATTATCACTAAGTAGTAAACTATTTTCATACTCTTTCATTAATAATGCTATAAACTTTTTAATATCTTCAGATTTTGATTTAAAAACAGCTCTATCTAAATCTACTCTTTCATTAGTAATATTAATTAATTTATTAATCATTGATTCATCATCAAGTTTTTCAGGACTTTTCATTAACTCAAAAATTACTTCTTCTATCTTATGATAAATTGATTGTTCAATTGAAGGCTTTAATAATTCTGGTAAATAGGTAATAAATTTTAGTATTTCAATATTTTGTAGTTCAGATTTTGTGAAGTTAAGTAAGTCATTAGATATAACATTAAACTTTTGATCTTCTTTTTTGTCTTTTTTAAAATCATCAATATTATTAATGTTTTTTTCCATTTTTTTCCAATAGTTATATAAGTATATACAGAGATTATATCAATAAGATTTTAAAATAAGCTAAAAAAAAGAAAGTATTAATATAATACTTTCTTTTCTTTTATTTATATCGGTGAGTAATTCTACCCTTATCAAGTGAATAAGGGGTGATTTCTACTTTAACTTTATCATTAGGTAAAATTTTTATGTAGTGCATTCTCATTTTTCCAGATATATGACACAAAACTACATGCCCATTATTATCCAATTCAACTCTAAACATTGCATTTGGTAAAGCTTCAATAACTTTACCATCAATTACAATTACATCATCTTTTGCCACATTTTTTCCTTCTATGCCTCGCTTAAAATTACTGCTTTTCCATTGATAACAGCAACTGTATGTTCATAATGACTAGTTCTTAATCCATCTTTTGATACAACATCCCAACCATTGTCTAAAATAACAGGTTCTCTATCTTTTTGACAAACCATTGGTTCCAAACAAAATACCATTCCATTTTTTATTTTTGGTCCGGATTTAATATTTGGTGTTTCTACATAATTTGGAATTTCAGGTTCAGTATGGGGCTTTTTCCCAATACCATGTCCACAGAATCTAATTAACGGTTGATATCCTCTTTGCACAATAAATTGCTCTATTGCAAAAGATAACTCTTTAAATCTCATACCTTCTTTTATAATATCAATAGCATAATATAATGCATCTTTCGAACAAGCAATTAATTCCTCATCCTCTTTTGATATTTTTCCAACAGGCATAGTAATGGCAGCATCACCATACCAACCATCAATTTCAGTACCTATGTCTAAACCTAAAATATCACCTTCTTGTAGAACAGTATTCGATGGTATACCATGAATAACAACTTCATTTAGAGAAGTACATACTGCATTAGGGAAACCATAAAGGCCTTTAAATGAAGGTCTAGCACCTAAACTAGCTATGAAATCGTCACCCAGAGCATCAACTTCTAATAAAGTCATGCCTGGTTTAACGTTTTCTCTTAGATAATTCAAAGTCTTCCCAACTGCATGTGAAGCAGCTCGAAGCTTTTCTATCTCGTTTTGTTTTCTTAGTGCAATTGCCATGATTTTTATAAACCAACCGCACTTAAAGTGTCATATTTGTTCATATACTGTTGAGCTTCAATTTTTCTCATAGTATCAATAGCAACTTGAACAACAATAAGTACTGCAACCCCACCAAAGTAAAATGGAACTCCCATAGACTTAACTAAAAGCCATGGCACTGTAGAAATTGCTCCTAAGTATAAAGCTCCCCATAGTGTTAATCTACCTGCTGTTTCATTTAAAAACTCAGCTGTTCCTTCTCCGGGTCTAATACCTGGAATAAAACCACCTTGTTTTTTTAAATTTTCTGAAATATCTTTTGCATTAAAAGTAATTGATGCATAAAAATAAGCAAAGAAAACTACAAGTAAAAACATCAAAACATTAAATGTATAACTAGTTGGACTTAAAAAGTCAGCAATAGCTAATAAAATTTTATTTTGACTTCCATGTAAAATTGTAGCTGGAAACATTAAAATTGCAGAGGCAAAAATTGCAGGAATTACACCACTTAAATTTACTTTAATAGGAATATAATTCATTACTCTTTTATTTTGACTTTGCATCATAACTTTTCTAGAATAAGAAACAGGAACTCTTCTTTCTCCTAGTTCTACATAAATAATTGCTCCAACTGTTGCAAGAATTATTACTAAAATTGCAATAACAGTTAAGAAATTCATTTGTCCATTATTAACTAATTCAACAGTACCACCAATTGCATGAGGAATTGCAGAAACAATACCAGCAAAGATAATTAATGAAATACCATTTCCTATACCTTTTTGTGTGATTTGTTCACCAATCCACATTAAAAGCATAGTACCAGTTAACATTGAGATTGCAGAAACTGCAACAAATGTATCCATGTCTATTGTGATTGCACTTTGACCTGCTTTACCTGTTAAAGAATTAAGACCCATTGATACTCCAACTGCTTGAATTAAAGTAATTACAATAGTTGCATATCTGATAATTTGCATATATTTTTGCATACCATCACGTTCTTTTTTCATTTTACCAAGTGCAGGGAAAGTTGCGGCTAGAAGCTCCATTATAATTGAAGCTGTAATGTAAGGCATAATACCTAGTGAAATAATAGACAATCTTGAGATTGCATTTCCACTAAACATATTAACAAGACCTAATGCATTGTTTGCATTTGAGTCGAAAAATTCTTTTACTACGTCAATATTTACACCAGGTACTGGCACGTATGCCAATACTCTGTATAGAAATATAAAACCTAATGTAATAAGAATCTTATTTATTAGATCTTTACTCATGGTTATTTACCAGTTGTAGTAACGTTTTCATCTTTGATCTTAGAAGTTAAATCTTTTGCGCAAGATCCAACTAGTTTAACTTTTGTTACTGATTTTGATAATTTATACACAGATTTAATTGTCTCTAATGTAATTTCACTTAACTCAGCAACTTGCTTAACTTTATCAACATTAATTGAATAAGGTTTAGTTACTCTTGATACAAAACCGATTTTAGGAAGTCTTTTTTGGATTGGCATTTGCCCACCTTCAAAACCTCTTTTTATTTTGTAACCAGATCTAGCTTTTTGACCTTTGTTACCTTTACCGGCAGTTTTACCTGTACCACTACCTTGTCCTCTTCCAACTCTTTTAACATTCTTTGTACTACCATCTGCTGGTCTTAAAGTTTCTAATGTCATTTATTATCCTTTTATTCTAGCTAAAGCTTCAACTGTAGCTTGCACTAAGTTGTTAGGATTATTTGAACCTAAAGATTTTGCGATAATATCTTTAACTCCAGAAAGCTCAAGAACAGGTCTTGCCGCACCACCTGCAATAAGTCCTGTACCTTCAGATGCTGGTTTTAATAATATTTTAGAAGCATTATATTTATGCTCAATATCATGTGCAATTGTAGTTCCATGAATAGACACTTTTACTAAAGATTTAAATGCATCATCTAAAGCTTTTTTAATAGCATCTGGAACTTCTTTAGCTTTACCCATACCAAAACCTACAGTACCGTTTTTATCTCCAACAACAACTAAAGCTGTAAATCTGAATCTTCTTCCACCCTTTACAACTTTTGTTACTCTTCCGATTTTAACGATTGCTTCTTGAAAATCTTCTCTATTTACTGCTGCCATCATTAACCCTTATAATTTGATACCATTATCTCTTAGTGATTGTGCAAATGCAGCAATAACACCGTGATATAGGTAACCATTTCTATCAAATACAACTGTATCAATCCCAGCAGCTTTTAAATTTTCAGCAAATTGTGCTGCAACTTTAACTGCATTATCTTTATTAACTGTTAAATCCAATGCTTTTGAACTAACCGAAGCCAGTGTAACACCTTCAACATCATTAATTGCTTGCGCACTTAAATATTTGTTTGATTTAAAAATTGAAACTCTTGGCTTAGAAGCAGTACCAGAAATTGATCCTCTTACTCTTCTTTTTCTTTTAATTCTTAAAGAATTTTTTTTAGCTATATCTTTTGCTCTACTCATTCTTTACACCTTACTTCTTAGCAGTTTTTCCGGCTTTTCTGATGATTTTCTCATCAGTATATTTAACACCTTTACCTTTGTAAGGTTCTGGTTTTCTAAAGCCTCTAATAATTGCAGCAGCTTGACCAACTTGTTGTTTGTCAGCACCAATAACATTAATCACATTTTTCTCAACAGTAATTTCTAATCCATCAGCGATTTCATAGTTAATTGGGTGAGAATAACCTAATTGTAGTTCTAAAACACTACCTTTTACAGCAGCTCTATAACCAACACCGTTGATTTCTAAAGATTTTTTGAAACCTTCACTTAAACCAACAATAGCATTATTTAATAAAGCTCTATATGTTCCCCAGAAAGCTGATGATTCTTTTGTTTCACCAACTCTTGCTAAAACTACAGTGTTATTTGCAATTTCTACAGAAACTCTACCGTGAGTCTCTACTGAAGAAGTTTTGTTACCTTTTTTTACGTTTACAACTGTACCATCAACTGTTACTTCAACACCTGTTGGTATAGCAATAGGTTGTTTTCCAATTCTTGACATTATCTAACTCCCTACCAAACAGTACACAGTACTTCACCACCAACATTTGCAGCATAAGCTTCATCGTTAGCGATAACACCCTTGTTTGTAGAAACAATGATTGTACCATATCCGTTTTTGAAATTTTTCAATTCAGAAGAAGCTTTATAAACTCTTCTTCCTGATTTAGAAACTCTTTTAATCTCATTGATTGCAGAAGTTTCTTTTTCATCATATTTTAATGTAACTTGAATAGTTTTTTTATTATTAGTTCCATCAACAACTTTGAAAGAGTCAATGTAACCCTTTGCCTCTAATACTGTTAAGATACCTACAACTGTATTAGAATGTAACAAAGTAGTAACTTCAAGTTTTCTCAATGCTGCATTTCTAATTCTAGTTAAAGCATCTGCGATTATATCATTCATCATAGCTTTATTTCCTTACCAACTAGCTTTTCTAACACCAGGTAATAAACCTTCGTTAGCCATTTTTCTTAAACAAATTCTACAAAGACCAAAGTCTTTGTAAACTGAATGTGGTCTTCCACATACTGAACATCTTGTATATGCTCTAACAGCAAACTTAGGAGTTCGTTGTTGTTTCATAATCATAGATTTCTTAGCCATTATTCTCTACCTTTTGTAAATGGAATTCCTACAAGCTCTAATAATCTATAAGCTTCTTTATCAGAAGCAGAAGATGTTGTAATAGAAATATTCATACCATGTGTTTTAATAATGTTATCGTAAACAACTTCTGGAAACATTAATTGCTCATTAAGACCAAAGTTAAAATTTCCTCTTCCATCAAAACCATTTCTATCTAAACCTTGGAAGTCTTTTACTCTAGGTAATGCAATAGAACATAATTTATCAATGAATGCATACATATTTTCACCTCTAAGTGTAACTTTTACACCTACAGGCATACCTTCTCTTACTTTAAAACCAGCAACTGATTTTTTAGCAATGATTTGAATAGCATGTTGTCCTGCAATTAAAGAGATAGTATCTTGAATGTTTTGCATCAATTTAGTATCTTTCATTGCTTCACCCGCACCAACAGAGATAACTACTTTTTCTAACTTAGCAGTTAACATTTTGTTTTTAGGAAACTCATTTTGTAAAGCTGGTTTAATCTCTGCGTTATATCTTTCGTATAATCTGTTCGCCATCTTACTCACCTTCTACTTTTGCTACATTAGAGATATCCATTGGCATCTCTTTGTTTACAAAACCACCATTAGGGTTTTTGTCTTGATCAGGCTTTACAGTTTTTTTAGCAACTTTACAATCTTTTACAATAACTTGTAATTTAGATGGGATAACTCTTAAAACTTCACCAGTTTTACCTTTATCATCACCTGCGATGATTTTAACTGTATCACCTTTTTTAATTTTTAATTTAACCGCCATATTATAATACCTCCGGTGCAAGTGAAACGATCTTCATGAAACCTGAATATCTAACTTCTCTAGCAACTGGTCCAAAAATTCTTGTTCCAATTGGTTCTTTTTTTGCATCAAGAATAACTGCTGCATTATCATCAAATCTGATTAATGAACCATTTTCTCTTTGAACTTCTTTGTGAGTTCTAACAACAACAGCTTTAACAACTTGACCTTTTTTAACTTTTCCAGTAGGAATAGCTTTTTTAACAGAAGCAACAATAACGTCACCAACTGTTGCATATCTTCTTTTAGAACCACCTAAAACTTTGATACACATGATCTCTTTTGCACCTGTGTTGTCTGCTACGTTTAATCTAGTAAAACTTTGAATCATTATTTAACTCCTGTAGCAACAATTGTCTTTAATCTAAAAGATTTAGTTTTAGATAAAGGTCTACACTCAATCGCAATTACAGTATCACCTTCAGCTAATTCATTTTTTTCATCATGAACTAAATATTTTTTAAATCTCTTAACAGTTTTGTGGTATTTAGGATGTAATACTGATCTTGTTACTAAAACAGAAGCAGTTTTTTCTCCAGAAACTTTTACCACTACACCTTGAATCTCTCTTTTATGCGTACTCATACTACAGATCCTTACTTAGCTTTTACTGCAGTAATAGCTGTTTGAATTTTTGCGATATCTTTTTTCGCAACGTTTAATTCAGATGTATTAGTCAACTGCATAGTTTTTAGCTTAGCTTTTAATTCAAAAAGAAGCACCTTTTTCTCTTTTAATAACTCGTTTAGCTCGTTTAGGCTTTTATCTTTAATATCAGAATAAGTCATTTTCGCTCTCTTTTGTTACAATTTTACATTTAAATGGTAATTTGTGAACTGCTAAAGTCAATGCTGCTCTAGCAACTTCATCACTTACACCAGCCATCTCGAAACAAATTCTTCCTGGCTTAATGTTCATTACCCATTTGTCAACTGGACCTTTACCTTTACCCATTCTTGTTTCTAATGGTTTAGCAGTAAGTGGTTTAGCTGGGAATACACAAATCCATACTTTACCTTGTCTTTTAATAGCTCTTGTCATAGCAATTCTGGCAGCTTCGATTTGTCTTGAATCGATTCTTCCATGCTCTAAAGCTTTAATTCCAATATTACCATATGCTAATGTGTTGGCTCTCATAGATTTACCTCTATTTCGACCCTTCATTACTTTTCTATATTTTGTTCTTTTAGGCATTAACATAATTATTTACCTCTTTTCTTTGTTGGTCTTCTTTTTGGTTTAGAAGCTTCTTCTTTTTCAACTGGAATACCTTTAGCAAGTACTTCACCTTTGAAAATCCAAACTTTTACACCAACACAACCATATGTAGTATGTGCTTCAGCAAAACCATAATCAATTCTAGCTCTTAAAGTATGTAAAGGAACTCTTCCTTCTAAGTACCACTCAGTTCTAGCCATTTCAGCTCCACCAAGTCTACCAGAAACAGAAACTTTAATTCCTTTTGCTCCACCTTTAATAGCATTTTGCATAACTCTTTTCATAGCTCTTCTAAATGCAACTCTTCTTTCTAATTGTTGAGCAACATTTTCAGCAGCTAATTGACCAGAAAGTTGTGGTTTTCTCTCTTCTTTAATGTTTACAGCAATTTCTTTACCAACTAATTTAGTTAAAGAATTTTTTAATTTCTCAACGTCTGCACCTTTTTTACCAATAATGATACCAGGTCTTGCAGCAACAACTGTTACTCTTACTTTTTTAGCTGTTCTTTCGATTAAAGTTTGAGCGATTCCTGCATAGTAAAGCTCTTTTTTAACGAATTTTCTGATTTTGCTATCTTCTGCAACATTAGCAGGCATAGAAGAGAATTTAGGAAACCATCTTGATTCCCAGTTTCTATTGATACCTAATCTTAAACCAATTGGATTAACTTTTTGACCCATTACTTATCTCCTTTAGGTGCAGCTTCTACTTCAATAAAAATATGTGCCGTTGGCTTATGCTTTGGAGAAGCAGAACCTCTTGCTCTTGGAGTAAATCTTTTTAATACTGGACCTTTATCAACTCTTGCAGATGTAATAATTGCATCTTCAGCTTCTAATCCAGAGTTTGCAACTGCAGAAGCAATAACTTTTGAAATTAATCCAGCAGCTTTGTTAGGTGTAAATTCTAAAGATGCAATAGCATACTCTGCATTCATACCTTGAACTTCTCTAGCAATAAGTCTTGCTTTAATTGGAGAAACTCTAATAAATCTTAATATAGCTTTACCCATCTTATCCTACCTTCTTCTGAACAGAGCCTTTGTGACCCTTAAAAGTTCTAGTTGGTGCAAATTCACCTAATTTGTAACCCACGTGGTTCTCTGTAACATTTACAGGTACGAAGTTTCTTCCATTGTGCACATTAAAAGTTAAGCCAATCATATCAGGTAAAACTGTTGATCTTCTTGACCAAGTTTTAATTGGTTTTCTATCTTTAGTCTCAACTGCTTTGATAACTTTTTTCATTAAGTGCGCGTCTATAAATGGACCTTTTTTTACTGATCTTGACATCTTAAACCCTTACTTCTTTTTTCTTGAAATGATTAATTTATCACTAGCTTTTTTCTTTCTAGTTTTATAACCTTTAGTTGGCATACCCCATGGAGTAACTGGATGTCTACCTGAGTTAGTTTTACCTTCACCACCACCGTGTGGGTGATCAATTGGATTCATTGCAGATCCTCTAGTTTGAGGTCTAATACCAAGGTGTCTACTTCTACCAGCTTTACCAACAACCATGTTAGAGAAATCTTCATTACCAACGATACCAATAGTTGCCATACAAACAGCAAGAATTTTTCTCATTTCACCTGAAGGAAGTCTCATAATTACATATTTATCTTCTCTACCCATAATTTGAGCATATCCACCAGCAGATCTAGCGATTTGACCGCCTTTTCCTGGTTTCATTTCAATATTATGAACCATAGTACCAACTGGAATATTAACAAGTCTCATTGAATTTCCAGGAAGAATATCTAAACCAGATTCAGCAGCAGAAACTTTAGCTCCAACTTTTAAACCACTTGGTTGTAAAATATATCTTTTATCACCATCTGTATAAGTTACTAAACAGATTCTACAGTTTCTATATGGGTCGTACTCAATTGTAGAAACAGTACCCTCTACACCAAATTTATCTCTTTTGAAATCGATAATTCTGTAAAGTTTTTTAGCACCTGCTTCTCTATGTCTTGAAGTGATTCTTCCGTTACTATTTCTACCAGCTGTAGCTTTTACTCTTGTAAGTAAAGATCTAACTGTTGGTTTTGAAGTAATATCAGAAGTATCCATAACTGACATAAATCTTCTAGCAGGAGTTATTGGTCTAAATTTTTTAATTGCCATACTATCCCCTTATGCTGAAAGGTTCGCTATTTCAGCGCCCTCAGGTAATGTTACATAGAATTTTTTGAAATCAGCTCTTTTACCGATTTTCCCTCTAAATCTTTTAACTTTACCACTTTGTTTTAATGAATTAACTTTTGAAGGTGTAACTCCAAAATATTCTTTAAAAACATCTTTTAATCCGCTTTTAGTCATTCTAGGACTAGTCTGAACAACGATTACACCACTTTCTTGTAACTCAATAGTTTTTTCTGTGTATAATATTGCTTTAATATCTGTAATATCTGCCATCTTATGCCTCTTTTAATGCTTCAAGAACTGACTTCTCAACTAAGATTGAGTGATAAGCAGCTGCAATATAAGCATTTACTTCTTGTTTTTCAATCATATAACAGTTCTTAATGTTTCTATACGCTAAGTAAGTTTTCTCATCAATTGTATCAACGATGATTAAAGTATCTCTTTGTTTTAATTCATTTATAACTGCAACCGCATCTTTAGTTTTACCTGATTCTAATTTAACAGAATCAACTACAAATAAAGACTCTTTTTCAACATGAGTATTAATAGCAAATCTTAATGCTAAAACTTTTTGTTTTTTGTTAATTTTTTGATTGTAATTTCTAGCAGATGGTCCAAATACTTGTCCACCTCCAACAAATAATGGTGATCTTTTAGAACCCCATCTTGCACCACCAGAACCTTTTTGAGCTTTAGGTTTTTTACCACCACCTCTAACTTCAGTTCTGTTTTTTACTCTAGCTGTGTTTGCTCTTTGAGCTGCTAGGTATGATTTTACATATAAGTATAAGTTATGTGAATTAACATCTTTAAATGTTTCAGGTAATTCACTTGTTTTTACTACTACTGCATTACTCATTTAGCAATCCTTACTTTTCCTAATCCACCATTTGGTCCAGATACTGAACCTTTAACAGCTAAAATACCTGTCTCAGCATCAAAAGAGAAAATTTCATTTTTAACACTTACATTTGTATTTCCGTATTGTCCTGGCATTTTTTTACCTGGTTGAACTCTACCTGGCCACTCAGCATTACCGATTGAACCAGTTCTTTTTCCCATTCTATGACCATGTGATGCTCTACCACCAGCAAAGTTCCATCTTTTAACTGCACCAGAGAAACCTCTACCTTTAGTTTTAAAAGTAGTTTTTAAAATTTTAGCTTCTGCTAATCCAGATACATCTAAATCTCCAGCTTCAGTATTTGCTACTTCCATAGTTGCAAATCTATTGAATTCTTTAGATAAGTTGTATTTTTTTTGTTGCCCTTCTATAGTCTTGTTAAATTTCTTACCATTACTATATGATACAATTGCTACACCATCAGTTACTTCACATACTTTTGTATCAAGAACTTTTAAAAGTGTAACAGGAACAGCAGGAACTGAAACAGTTCTACTCATACCAATTTTTTCTACGATAAATTCCATTTGTTACCCTTTCTTATTCTTGACCCATAGATCTAACTTCAACATCAACTTCAGGAGCTAAGTCAAGTTTCATTAATGAATCTACTGTATCAGGAGTTGCAGATACGATATCAATCATTCTTGAATGAACTCTGATTTCGAATTGTTCTCTTGAATCTTTATTTACGTGAGGACCTTTGATTACTGTATATCTTCTGATTTTAGTTGGTAAAGGTATAGGACCTCTCAACTCAGCACCAGTTCTCTTAACAGCTTCAACAATTGAAGCAACACTTCTGTCTAAAACTCTGTGATCGTAAGCCTTAAGCTTTAATCTTATTTTTTCCATTTTTTTCCTTTAAAGAACTCGTTAAATGTGCGATAAACACACTCTAACCATTTTTCATGGACGCGCATTATAACTTTTTTCTTATGCAATGTCAATATATATGGGTCTTCATATCATTAATTACTATATTTATTTCCTTTTTAAAAGGATAAATATGCTTTATTTTAATATACATTAAGTTAATTGGAAGTTTAACTAATAAAAACTATTTTATACTTCTTAAATGTGTATGTAAAACGGCTTTTGAAATGTTAATTATTTGCCTATGAAATGTTAGTACACTATATAATGGGTTTTTATGTACTGAATTTTACTAACATTTTAAAAGCAAACGTTTAAAAGTTAAAATCAAACAAATGAGCTTTTTTATAACAATACTCATTTAATATCTCTTTTTCTTCTAGCTTATGGTCTATCCATATCGTACACTTTGAGTCATTATCAACTAAATATAATAAACCGTTACTAACTACCATCTTATAATCAGGGTTATTTAACTGCTGTCTTAAATGTTCATCAAGTAGCAAGACCGTACATACTTTATTTAAATGTAAAGCGAATGTATCTATTTCTCTATGAATATTCATACTATGTCCACTTGTTATAATATGACTAAAGCCGTAAACTTCATTATCAATTGGAACTGTAGGGTTTACTCCAGCTTGTAATAAAGCCTCTATATCTTCATCTGAAAGATTTTTTATTGCCATATCATTAATTGAATAACTCATTTTGTATGGTTTTACTAAATGTTCCCAATTTTTCTTTATAATTCTAAAGAGCTTTAAATTACCAAAGTTATGACCTTCTATATCTATAAAGTAAACAACATCATGTTTAACCAATATAAATAGAAGCATACCATTACTACGTTCTGCAAACTTAACACCTTTTATATCTTTATCTTTGTATGTACTTCCCATGTGTAGATGATGTATATCAAATGCATTTAAGAAGTTATCTTTATCAGGAGAGGAGCTTTTAGAATTTTCTTTATATGGTGCATGTACAACTTTAGTAGATAAGAACGAAGTAATATCCTCTCCTTGCTTTATTTTATATGCAATTTTCTCAATGCCTTTTTTATATATCCTATAATGAGGGTTTTGTTTTATTTCATATGAATAAACTACTCTTCTTGATTTTAATTTAATAAATCTTTTCCTCCAGTTTATATAATCAAACATAACGTTTTTAAAGTGTTTTGTTTCATCAATATCTGAGTCATAATTATTAAACTCATCCTTTATTGAGAATTTAATATCATCACACAGTTTTTCATAAAGACCTTTATTTGACATACTACACCTTTATTAACACACCACAAACTCTACCAACAATATCAACATCATCTATATGTAATGTTATATCATCAAAAGTTTGGTTGTTTGATTTTAGAATAACTTTATCATTTTCTACTTTAATACATTTAATATATAAGCCATCATTTGTATTGATTAGATATACACCTGTACTATTTATATCTGTTTTATTCTTATCTATAAAGACTAGGCTTCCATCTTTTATATCAGGTTCCATGGACTCACCAAATACTTTTAATACTTCAGTATATTTGTAGCTGCTATTGATATGGTCTAATAATTGTTTATCTATTACAAGTGGAGTTGAGTCAAGTTCATAGTTTATAGCTCCTCCTCCAGCTGAAGCTGTAACTGTTCTTTGATACTTTAATATTATATAGTTTGAGGTAGATTCAATCACGGACTCAGGAAGCTGGTTAAAGAAGAACCAATTGATAGATATATTTCTTTTAGCTAAGAAGCTCATTATCTCAAAGTATGGGATACTATTACGATGCTTTTGTTTTCTAAAGTTTGACTCTTCTATTCCAAGAGCTGCTGCAACATCTTTGTCTAATACTTTTTTATTACCATGCTCTTGAGAGAGGATATCTTTTAATTTTTCTATTATTTCACTAAATTTTTTCATATTTAAATATTATCATAATTTACTAACATTTTATATACAAATATTTTGTAAAAATAGCATTTTTGCTTGACTTCATCGCCGAAGCAATGTTATTCTCTATACATATAAAAAGAGGAAAAACAATGCAAATATTACACTATAAACCAAACAATACAATCTCTACAAAATTACATTCAAAAATTGAACAAAAACTTACTCAAGAGCAAATTAACTTATTATCAAACAATTTATTTGAATTAGAAGAAACAGATAATTTATTTGAAAATTATAAAGGGGTAGGTTTTGGTTGGTTAGAAGTTACTCCAGCTGGAGAAATTATAGATTTAAAATATGGTTATCTTGAAGAAGATGGAAGTGCCGAACAAAATATTTCTCATCTAACTTTTAAAGAGAGAACAATGATACCTTTAAAACTTGATAACAATAATATTAGATTTTATGTAAATATGGGTTCATGTTCTCTTTCAAGATTTTAATTAGACAAGGAAATAAATCCTTCTCTAATAATTCATAACAAAAACCTCCCGAACACTCTTATTCTTCCCATGCATATTTTTACCCAGCGTGTACTCTATCTCTTTACTACTTACTATCTTAAAGTCTTTATATAACTCACGCACTAGCTCACAGTCATTATATGAGAGTAAAAACTTACCTTTTATTTGTGACAACAGTGCTGCTAACTCTTTATGCTCTTTGATTCCAAATCCACCTGTATTTTTGTAGTAACTTTCAGTAGATACATATGGTGGGTCAAGATAAAAAAGAACCTCATCTTTATCATATAGAGGTATTAACTTTTGAAAAGACATATTTTCAAAATTATACTTTCTTATAACACTAAGTAATATTTGATATAATATTTATTTAAAAAAGGAGATTTATGATTGAGAAAAAATATTTAATTGAAAAGGATAATGACTACAGTAAGTTTAATTATTTTGAAATATCAGATGAATTAGAAGAGATATTAGCAGATGATTATTATACATATAATTCAAAAGAATACATAAAAAAATAC